>JAGWYX010000128.1 GCA_018969165.1 Verrucomicrobiota bacterium | reverse complement strand
GGGAGCGTGTGGATGAATCCTGGCACGCTCGACGCGGCGCTGCAGGCCGTGTTGGGCGCTTTGATGGAGAACGAGGGCGGCTCGCTGATGCTCCCGTTCGAGTTGGGAACGCTGGCCTGTCCCCGGCCATTGCCTGCGGAATGCTACGTGCGAGTCGAGTCTCGGCCAGAGAACGGAGCGGTCCCGCGTTTCGACCTCTGGATCGCTGGCATGGACGGCGAGGTCGTCTGCCAGTTGAGTAGCCTCACCGTCCGACCGCAATCCGCGCTGTCGCCGAGCCAGGAGGCGGAGACCTTGCTCTGCGCCCCGCAGTGGCGGGTGGAACCCTTGCCCTCGCAGCCCGAGCGGGCCAACACCGGTTTACTGGTCGTCATCGACCGTGATTCGCCGAGGATCCAGAAGATCCGATCACTCTGGCCGGGTCGCCTGGTGTGGGTGCGGCCCGCGATTTCGTTTGAGGCTTGCGGCGCCGACGAATTCGAGTTGAATCCCGGGCGGGCGGCCGATTTTGAGGCGTTGCTCGAGGCATTGCCGGCTTTGCGCGCCACGGAGCCCGCGTTCTTGTACCTTTGCGCTTTGGCGGACTCCGGCTCGGGGGATCGAAGCGAGCATTTGCTTTCGGTCATGGCCTTATGCCGGGCGCTGACGGCGAAATCGATCAAATCGGCAAACCTGACGTTTGTATGCGGCCAGGTCCTGGACGGGATGATGGCCGGGTTCGCCAAAGCGGCATGCCGGGAGCATCCGGGGTGGCGGATGAGAGTGGTTGCAGCCGACGGCGAGCACGTCGCTGATCCGGTGCGGCTTTGGCTGGCGGAATGTGGTGGGGCGGTTACGGAGACCGAGGTGTCTTACGGTGAATCGGGGCGCCGGATCAAGCGGCTGGAGCTGCTCCGTGCGTCCACCGAGGCGGAAGGGGGGGGGTGCCCCTTGCGCAAGGAGGGTTCCTACCTGATCACGGGGGGGCTGGGCGGGCTGGGCTTGATCCTGGCGGGTTATTTGGTCGAACGCTTTCGGGCGCGGCTGGTCTTGCTGGGGCGCAACCGACCGACAGAGGAAGCAAGCGCGGCGATCCGGCGATGGACCGATCTCGGGGCCCCGGTGGCCTGCGCGCAAGGCGATGTGACGCTGCTTTCGGATGTCGAGATGGCCGTCAGGCTCGCGCTGGACCGGTACGGCGAACTGAACGGCGTGTTCCATCTGGCTGGGGTGCGCCATGACGCGCTGCTGGCGAAGCAGCGGCCGGAAGAGGTGGACGCGGTACTCGGGCCAAAAACGCTCGGGACGCTGCATCTAGACCAAGCAACGGCGGGGTTGTCGCTGGACTGTTTTGTCCTGTTCTCGTCTTTATCCGCGGAGCTGGGGAATGTTGGCCAGACCGACTATGCCGCGGCGAGCGCGTTTCTAGATCGGTTTGCGCTCAGCCGTGAGGCCCAGCGTTCCCGGGGTCTGCGTCGAGGGGTGTCCGTCTCGATCAACTGGCCGTTGTGGCGGGAAGGCGGGATGCGACCGGACGAGGCGACGGTGCGCTGGATGGAGACCACTTGGGGCCTGGCGGCATTGAGGACCGATGAAGGATTGAACGCGTTGGAGCGGGCCTTGAGTGCCGGGGTGCCGCAAGTGGTGGTCGTCCACGGGAACCCCTCCAAAATACGCCGATTGATCGCCGTCGGGAGCAGTCGCCTCCCGGTGACCGAGGAGGGTCCATCGGCGTCGGAGGCGACCGGCTTGGTGGCGCGAGTCCGGGAGAGGCTGTTGGCGATGATGGCCGATTTGCTGGGAGAGGACGTTGGTGCCCTGCGCGCGGATCGGGATTTGAGTGAATACGGGTTCAACTCGATGAGTTTTACTCGATTCTCGAACCGGCTGAACCAGGCGTGGTCGCTCGACACCACCCCGGCGCTGTTCTTCGAGTATCCCACGATCGCGGCCATGGCGGAGCATCTTTGCCGCACCAATGCCGCGGCCCTCGAGGCACTCGCCTTGCCGGGCAGGCCCCGAACAGCGCCGCACATTCCCGAGCCGCGGGACGCCCAGCCGACACCTCGGCGGGTTGAATCGCCGGTGGAGCCGAGCGCGCGGGTTCCGGTGGCCGTGATCGGGATGAGCGGCCGTTTCCCGGGCGCGCCCGATTTGGAGAAGTTTTGGGAAAACCTGGAGGCGGGGCGCGACTCCATTTCCGTGGTGCCGGCCGACCGTGCCGGATTCGAGGCGGCGGCCGCGCATTTGCGGCACGGCGGATTCATCGAAGGAGTCGATCAATTCGATGCGGAGTTCTTTGGGATTGCGCCGAAAGAGGCGGAATTGATGGACCCGCAGCAGCGCTTGTTCCTGGAAACGGTTTGGCACGCGATCGAGGACGCGGGGTACTCGATCGGTTCGCTGGCGGCGATCAAGACGGGGGTGTTCGTCGGCGTTTCCAACCACGACTACGCGCATCTGCTGCGAGGCCGGGGGGATACCGAAGCGCATGCGCCGACGGGGGTGGCCCACTCGGTGGTGGCCAACCGGGTTTCCTATTTGTTGAACTTGCGCGGGCCGAGCGAAGCGGTGGACACGGCCTGTTCGGGTTCGCTGGTGGCGTTGCACCGGGCGGTCCGGGCGATTCAAACCGGCGAGTGCACCCTGGCGATCGCGGGTGGTGTGAACCTGGTTCTGACGCCCGAGTTAGGCGTCGCTTTGGACAAGGCTGGCATGCTCAGCCGGACCGGGCGGTGCAGAACCTTTGCGCGGGATGCCGACGGGTATGTGCGGGGCGAGGGGGTGGGCGCCGTCCTGCTCAAGCCGCTGGATCGGGCCCAGCGCGACGGCGATCGTATCCGGGGCCTCATCCTGGGAACCGCCGTCAGCCACGGCGGGAATGCCAACACGCTGACGGCCCCGAACCCACAGGGTCAAGCCGAGGTGATTGTCGAGGCGTTCAAAGAGGCCGGTGTAAAACCGGAGGAGATCGGCTACATCGAGACCCACGGGACAGGGACGATTCTTGGGGACCCGATCGAAGTGAACGGACTCAAGCGCGCCTTTGCCGCGATGCGGCACGGCCGGGAGGATGCCCCGAACGGGCCGTGGTGCGGCTTGGGCTCGGTGAAATCCAATCTCGGGCATTTGGAGTCGGCCTCGGGGATCGCCGGGTTGATCAAGGTCTTGCTGGCGCTGCAAAAGGGCCGACTGCCGGCCAGCCTCCACACGGGGGAGCTGAATCCCTATCTCAAGATCGAGGGCAGCCCGTTTCATGTCGTTTCCTCCAAAATCGCCTGGACCGCTCCGCGAGACGGGGCGGGACGCGAGCTGCCGCGCCGGGCCGGCATCAGCTCATTCGGCTTTGGCGGGACCAACGCGCACGTAGTGGTGGAGGAAGCGCCAGCCGGGGTCGAGACGGTCTCGGGCGAGCCAGGGCAGCCGGCTTATTTGATTCCGGTCTCGGCCAAGTCCCGTTCGGCGCTGACGCGCCGGTTATCTCAACTGCGCAGTTGGTTGGCGGGAGCAGGGGCGGCGGTCAGCCTGGCCGAGATCGCGTTCAACCTGGGCGCCGGTCGGGATCACTTCCAGTATCGGCTGGCGCTGGTGGTGAAGGGGCGCGACGAACTCCGAGAGGCGCTGGATGGGCTGGAGAGCGGCCGTTTGGTGGCGGGGACCTTCTTTGGCGAACACGAAATGGAAAACCAAAACCCGGCGCGGGCGGACAAGTGGCTGGAGTTGCTGTCGGAGAACGCCGCGCCGGTGGGGCAACACCTTGACGCCTTGCGGGAGTTGGCAAGGCTGTACGTGGAGGGCGGCTGCCTGGATTGGATGCGGTTGAATAGACACGCGGTGTGCCGGAGGGTGGCCCTGCCGGGATACCCCTTCGAACCTGAACGACATTGGCTGGATCGCTATGCCGTCGAGTCGCCGTTCGTGCAAACGGCGGCGGTCAACCCGGGGATCGCAGCGAGGGAGAGCCGCAGCCAAAGGAGCGCGGACAGCCATGTCCGAGCAAACCCAGCACATCAGAGCCTGGACGCGGACAAGGCAGTCCGCGCTCCAACCATACCCTTGCAGAACGCGACGGATTCGAGGGATAGCGTTGCGAAGGGGGCCGAAGGCAAGGTCCAACTCAAACGTGTCTCCGGGCCCGAGCCAGAACGGGAGTCGAGGCCCTGGGTGGTTCCGCCGCCGGCCGGAATCCCGGATCCAGACCGGAGTTCGGTTTCAACCGATCGGTTAGCCGAGTTGAGGCGGATTACGGCCGCGGTGTTGTGTCTCGATGCGAGTCGATTGGCTCCGGGGCGTCGATTCGTCGAGCTGGGGTTGGACTCGATCCTGGGGGTCGAGCTGATCAAGCGCTTGAACACGGTGTTTGGGGTCAATCTTTCGGCGGCCACCTTGTATGATCACCCGACTCTGGAGAAGTTTGCCGAGCATTTGGCCTCGCTGCCGGCGTTGACCGCCGCGCCGGCCGACCTCCGCGCGGTGCCTGGCTCGGGCCGTTGGTTGATCGCGAAGTCCGGCGAGGCGAGCGACCTGGCATTGGGCGCCCTGGCGAGGCGGGAGTTGCGCCCGGGCGAGGTCAGGGTGAGAGTCAGCTTCGCTTCCGTGATCCTGCCCGACCTGCTGTGCGTGCGCGGGCTATACCCCAGCATGCCCGAGTATCCGTTCACGCCCGGCTTCGAGTTTTCCGGCGTGGTGATGGAAGCTGGGATGGACGTGGAACGATGGCGGCAGGGGGATCTCGTCTTTGGGGTAAGCGGCCAGGAACTTGGCGCGCACGCGCACGAAGTGGTGGTGCCGGCTCATTTGCTTGCGGCAGTCCCGAATGGACTACCCCTGGAGCGGGCGTGCACGCTGCCGGAAGCGTTCACGACGGCCTACCACGCGTTGGTCGAGGTGGGCGGCTTGCGAAAGGCGGAAACGCTTTTGATCGTCTCGGCCGCGAGTGGTGTTGGGCTGGCAGCCATCCAATTGGCCCGTCGATCGGGCGCCGACATCGTCGCCGCGGCCGGCTCGGAGGAGCGGGTGGCGTATTTACACTCACTCGGCGTAACGCGGGTGCTCGACTACCGGGGCGCCGGCTTCGAGGCTCGCTTGAGGGCCAATTTGCCTGAAGGCGGGGCGGATGTGATCCTGAACCTGTTGGCTGGGGAGTTGCGCGATGCAGCGTTGTCGGTCCTGGCCCCATTCGGCCGGTTCCTGGACCTGGCAGTGGCTGGATTGAAAGCGTCAGGTCAGGTCGATCTGTCGCGCTTGGTCTCGAACCAGTCGTATCACGGCATCGATTGCCGCCGGTGGTGTCTGTCCCGCCCGGACCAGGCGGGCGCGCTGCTTTCCAAGTTGGCCGAAATGGTGGCCCAGAAGCTCTTTGAACCATTGCCGATCCACCGAATCTACAGTTTCGCCGAGGCCAAAGAGGCGTACCACGACGTGGCCGGCCGCCGCGGTGTGGGAAGAACCCTGCTGGCCTTCGGGGATGCTCCCGGATTGACGACGCCTGCGACTTTCACCACGGAGGCACGGAGAGCACGCAGCCTCGGGGAAGGTCCCGGAACAACGGCGCCGGCGACGGTGGATTCGGCACAGGCTCGGGCTGGCGCCTCGACGCCGGTGGACGAGCCGGAATTCGCGGTGATCGGCATGTCCGGCCGATTTCCGGGCGCCCGGGATTTACGTGAGTTTTGGCGAAACCTCGTCGCCGGCATTTGCACGGTGACCGAGGTGCCGCCGTCCCGCTGGCCGGTGGAAGCACTCTACGACCGGGCAGGAGGAGCGGGGAAGACCCGGGCGAAATGGGGCGGCTTTCTCGACGGTGTCGAGGAATTCGACCCGGCGTTCTTCAGTCTTTCACCGGCCGAGGCGGAGCGGATGGATCCGCAGCAGCGGCTGTTCCTGATGGAATGCTGGAAGGCGGTCGAGGATGCCGGTTATTCGCCGCGCGCCTTCGCGGGCCGGCCGTGCGGCGTCTTCGTGGGCGTCGGTCAGGCCGGTTATAACGGGCGAGGCGCGGCCGACGCCACTTTGCAGACGTTGACCGGGGAATGTTGTGCCGTCCTGGCGGGACGCATTTCCTATTTTCTGGATTGGACCGGTCCGAGCCTGCCGGTGGACACCTCGTGTTCCTCGGCGCTGGTGGCGGTGCACCAGGCGTGCCAGAGCCTGGCCCGCGGCGAGTGCGAACTGGCCATTGCCGGTGGGGTGTGCATTCACACCACGCCGTTCTACCACGCGGCGATGAGCCAGGCGGGGATGTTGTCGCCTGACGGTGTCTGCCGCGCCTTTGACCAGGAGGCGAATGGGATTGTGCCGGCGGAAGGAGTCGGGGTGGTGGTGCTCAAGCCGTTGAGGCGAGCGCTGGCGGACGGCGACCACATTTACGGCGTGATCAAAGGCACGGCGGTGAACCAGGACGGTGCGACCAACGGGCTCACCGCGCCGAGCGCGAAGTCGCAGGCGATCCTCGAGACCTCGCTCTATCGCCGGCTGGGGATTGACCCCGCCACCATTGGATATGTCGAGGCGCACGGGACCGGCACACGACTGGGTGATCCCATCGAGATCGAGGGGCTCACCACGGCGTTTCGTTCCCTTACGCGGCGCCGCCTCGACTGCGCCATCGGCACCGTGAAGACCAATATCGGCCATGCCCTGACCGCCTCGGGCGCGGCCGGGTTGATCAAGGCGTTGCTGTGTCTTAGTCATCACCGATTGGTTCCGAGCCTGTTCTTCGCTCGAGCGAACGAACATGCCGCGCTCGAGTCCAGTCCGTTCCAGGTGGTCACTGAACCGCGCGATTGGGAACCCGGTGCGGCGGGGTGTCGGCGAGCGGTGGTGAGTTCGTTCGGTTTCAGCGGGACGAACGTCCATGCGGTTTTGGAGGAGGCGCCCGCCACTGAGCCTCGCCGGCGGTCGGCGAAGCCCTGGTGGCTGGTGACGCTTTCCGGCCTGGACCCGATTGCGCTCCGCGAGCAAATCCGGAATCTGTCCGTCTGGCTCGGGACGGGCGGGGCGGCGGTCGAGATCGAGGACTTGGCATTTACGTTGAACGCCGGGCGGACCCATTTCCCGCATCGGCGTGCGTGGGTGGTCTGTTCGATTGCGGAGCTGCGGGCCGGCCTGGAGCTCCGCGAAGCGGGGGCTGCCGCCGAGCTGGCTTTGCTACCGGGACCCCAGTCGGCCGAGCAGGTGGAGAGCGTGCTTCGCGAGTTGGCCGCGAGGATTAGCAATCCGGAGCAATACCGCGATCAGTTGACCCGGCTGGCGGCGCTCTACCTCGACGGCGCCGAGATCGACTGGAATGTATTGCACCAGGGTGAGGAGCGGAAGCGGATCAGCCTCCCGACCTATCCTTTCCGTCGCGAACGCTACTGGAACGACCCGTCGGCCTTGTCCGGCCCGCGTCTCTGCCATTTCCGACCGGTTTGGTCTGAGACGAAGTTGGATGGCTTTCGCAGCGCGGATTTTGCGGGAGACGCGCGCGCGGTCCTGGTCTTGCACGGTAGCACCGCTTTGGCCGAGCGGTTGAGGTCAATGTTCCCCGCAGCGCGCGTCATTTCGACGAATCCGGCTGCGGGTCGCGGCCAGGCCGGCAATCCGCAATCGCCGCCGCGGCCGGATGCGGGAAGCGAACTCGAACTCGCAGTAAGGGCCAACGCTCGGGAGGGACAGCCTATCGGGCGCGTGCTGATGATTCTCGGCGAGACGGGTTTCGACGGGGAGAGCCAGACGTTGGAGCGCCAGAGCGCATCGAGTGTCGAGTCCTGTTTCCAACTGGCCCGAGCGTTGGACGCGATCCAGCCGCGCGAGCCCGTTTGCGTGCTCTGCGTTTTCGCCGGACCGGCCGGCGAGGCGCAGCCGGTGTATGAATCGTGCGCGGGATTGCTGAATTCGTGGAGGCTGGAACATTCGGAGATCGAGCCGCGGTTGGTTCGCGTGGACGACCTCTCGCCGGAGACGATCGCCGAAGCCGCCGGACGCGAGTGGGGTCATCTCGATTTGCCGGGCGTGGAGGTGACGTGGAGCAAAGGCGTTCGCCTGGCGAAGGACGTTGCCCCGCTGGAGGTGGCTCCGTTCTGCGCGGCGGATTTGCCGCTCAAACGGCGCGGGGTCTATGTGATCACCGGCGGGATGGGCGGGCTGGGGCGGATCGTGGCGGAGTATTTG
>JAGWYX010001063.1 GCA_018969165.1 Verrucomicrobiota bacterium | reverse complement strand
TCGCCGGTCTGAACTTCAGCATCTCGGCCGCCATCGGCTTCGTCTCGCTCTTCGGCGTGTCGGTCATGAATGGCATTCTCCTCATGACGTATTACAACCAGGCGCGATTGCACGGGGGTACTCCCATGGAAACCATGTTCCACGCCGCCTCGACCCGGATGCGCCCGCTGCTGATGACCGGCTTCTGCGCCTGCATCGGCCTGCTGCCGGCGGCCATCTCGACCGGCATCGGCAGCCAGGTCCAGCGACCCCTGGCCACCGTGATCGTCGGCGGCATGTTCGTCGGCCCGATCATGCTCCTGCTGGTGGTGCCCGCCCTCAAGATCATCGTCCTGGGCCGGGACCACGACAACCACCAGGCCGACCTGCCGCCGAGTTAAATCACCATGAATCGCGGCACTCGACAGTCCTTGAACCGTGAGACTTGCGGTCATCCAGTCAAGTTTTGGCGCCGCTTCTGCGATCTGAGGCGCACCTCGCTGGTTCTTGCCCTCCTTGGCCTCGGCGCCCTGGCGCTTGATCCGGGCCAGGCGGCCCAACCCGCCGATCAACCGGCTCGACCACCGCTCACCGCGCCGTCCGACCATCAACCCTCCCCGCGCTCGACCTCGCCACCGGACCGGTCGGCATCCTCTCGGCGTGGCATCAAGACCCCGGGCAGAGCGTCTCCAGTCCCTGGCGCCGGTCGGAGCGCGACCGGGGTGAACGGCGGCGTTGTGCGGCCTGACGCACGCTCGCGTGTGCGTCCGCTCCCCGGTTCGCCTCCACTGAGTCTGGCGCCGGATCGCACTGGCACGGTTTGGGGCGCAGGCGGCTTCCGCGCCCCGGGCACGGCCAAACCGCTCACCGAGCCACGAGCCGTCGTCGCGCCATTGAATGCCAACCGCCGGCTGACCGTCCCCACGCGCTCCACGGCTCCCAGGCCGAGCCTGCTGCCGTCACCGACTCCACGCAGTCGCACTCCAGTCCCCGCGACGCTCGGCGGGCCAGCTCCCGGTTCCCAGAACCACGACGCGCTCAACGGCACCGCCATCCAACACCGGCCGTGAACCCATCCCCGCCAACCTGCGCTTCGGGCTTCGGACCTCGGGCTTGCCCGCGCGCAAACCTGCGCACGTATCGCCGGTCCCTCGTCGCCTTGGGTCTGCCCCTGGCGGTTGGCACGCTCTTCTTCGGCTGCGCCGTCGGGCCCAATTTCAAATCGCCGCCCCCGCCGCCAGTCGATCGTTACACCGCCTCACCACCGTCCGAAACCACGGGCTCGACCAATGTCCTCGGCGGTGAACCCCAACATTTTCTCAGCGGGGCCGATCTGCCTGCCGAGTGGTGGCGGCTCTTTCATAGCCGGCCCTTGGACGATCTGATCGGGCGCGCGCTGACCAACAATCCCAGTTTAAGGGCCGCCCAGGCCGCCTTGGTCGCGGCCCGGGAAGCGGTGGCGGCGCAACGAGGGGCTTATTATCCAAGCGTGAGCGGCGGTTTTGGCGCCACCCGGGCCAAGACCTCGGCCCAACTGGCCCCGGTCCCCGCCAACAACGATTTGTATTTCAGCCTTTACACCCCGCAGGTCAACGTCGCTTATGTGCCGGAT
>JAGWYX010001062.1 GCA_018969165.1 Verrucomicrobiota bacterium | reverse complement strand
GCCCCGATCGCCGCGCGCTACTTCGTGGTGGAACTGCTGGGCAGCCTGATCTTTCTCGGCTGCTGGCTCACCTTCGGACATCAGTCCGCCTGGCTGGCCCTGGTCTATTGCGTGTTCCTCGCCGGCCTGATCGTCGCCACCTTCGTGGATTTCGAGCACTTTATCATCCCGGACGAAATCACCCTGGGCGGCATCGCCGCCGGCTTCATTGCTTCGTTCCTGGTCCCGGAATTGCACGGCGTCCGCGCCCCGGCGGCGGCCATGCGCCAGAGTTTCCTGGGCATCGCCGTCGGCGCCGGCCTGATCTACGGCATCCTGCAGCTCGGCAAAATCCTCTTCGGCCGCCAGCGCATCCCCCTGCCCCCCGGCTCGCGAATCACCTTCACCGAAACCGCGCTCCGCCTGCCCGACGAGGCGATCGCCTACGGCGACCTGCTCTACCGCAAATCCGACACCATCGTCGTGCGCGCGCACCGGGTGGAAATCGTGGACCGCGGCTACGCGGATACCGAGGTGCGCCTCAGCGCGGCGAGGCTGCAAATCGGCGCGGACACCTGGGACCCCGCGACCGTGCCCTGGTTGGAGGCGGTGGCCGACGAGATTGTGCTTCCGCGCGAGGCAATGGGGTTGGGCGACGTGAAGTTCATG
Organism: Verrucomicrobiota bacterium; assembly: GCA_018969165.1. GTDB lineage: Bacteria > Verrucomicrobiota > Verrucomicrobiia > Limisphaerales > JAGWYX01 > JAGWYX01. The sequence continues at coordinate 949 of JAGWYX010001062.1, read as the reverse complement.
GCGGCCATCGGCGCGTTCCTGGGCTGGCCGGCAGTGGTTTTTTCCTTGTTCCTCAGCTCGGTCCTCGGCGCGGCGGCGGGCGGAGTGTTGATCCTCCTCAAAAAACACCCCCGGTCCAATCCGATCCCCTACGGCCCGTATATCGCGCTGGCGGCGGCACTCTGGATCTTCGTCGGACGACGCTGGGTCTGGTGGTGGTTGACGGCGACGGCCCCGGCCTGAGCGGCCGCACTGGCGCCGACGGTCTGGTCCTGAGCTCGCGGCTCCCGCGATCGGCCTGCGCTCAGTCGGCGCGCCTGGCTGGCAAAACACTCCTCCCGGCCCACCAACCTCACCCGCCGGATTGCGGGCGAAACAGCACGCTTGCCGGCACGTCACGCTTGCGTCCATCACCTGCTCGCCACTGGAATCTCAGGAACGCCGCGCCCGAATCGCCGCGTCGATAATAAAGCCGAAACGGATGCAACCCCGCCTGCAAGCGGACCGCGCCTTGGGCCTCGGTGCGCGGGACGTAGCCGGCGTCGGCGTCGATTACCACCGCCTCGTGCAGCCGCAGCAGCGCGCCACCGTCCGCGCTCACGTAGAAAGTGTAATCGCCATCCGCCGGCACACGGATGAAACCGCTGAACAGCGCCCCACCGCCGTGGACCGCTGGCAGCCGACCTCCAGCTATCCGCCTGGCGGTGCCGACCGCCGAGGGTGCGAGATCTTCGAGTGTGGCGACCCACGGCAGCCGCCGTTCGCACGTCCGCCACTCGATCCCGGAGACCAGGTTAGGAATACTCACCGCCGGCACAAGTTCGCGATCATACGGCCGGGGCGCGCCCGGATCGGGTCGGCGCACCTGCAAGACGCGGGCCTGCATGCATTGCTGCAGCGAGGCGTAGGCGGCCAGGTTCGCCAGGTTGGTCCGCTCCTGGGGATCGGCGACCACGTTGTAAATCTCGAA
>JAGWYX010001061.1 GCA_018969165.1 Verrucomicrobiota bacterium | reverse complement strand
GGATCAAAAAACGCTTCGGCCCGTGAAATCCGTGGCCTCCGTGGTCCTCCGTTTCGTGGCACTGGCGGTACATTCCTCGGGCAGGGAAAGGGATCCGGTCCAGCGGGTATCAGGCGGTGGCGGCCGCGGGCGCGGGTGCCAACTCTTCCAGCCGCCGCTTCAATGTCCGCGGGTTCGGCAGCCCGACAAAGGTGTCGAGGACGAGCCCGCCCCGGAAAAGCATCACGGTGGGCACGCCGGTAATTTGGTGCCGCATCGCCAGGCCGGGGGCGTCGTCCACGTTGACTTTGACGAACTTGACCCGGGCGCGGAACTCGGCGGCGAGCTGCTCGAGCAGCGGGGACAGCATTTTGCACGGGCCGCACCACGGTGCGTAGAAGTCGACCAGCACCGGGCCGGGCGCCTGGAGGACCTGCGACGCGAATTCGCTTTCGTTCAGTTGGATAATATCGTTCATAAACATTCTGTGTTCTTGCTACAGGGATTGAGCCGGGAAGGCGGCAAAAGTTACAAACGGCGCGGTCCGAGCAACCGGTCAAACCTCGACGCCGATGATCCGCCGCGCGCGGGCGAGCGAGCCGAGGTTCAGCGCGTTCGGGTAGCCCAGCCTTCTGGCCTGGAGCTGGGCAAGGCCGCTGCGCCCGCCGCTCAGACAATGCAGCAGCAACACGCGGTCCTTGTCCGGCACGCGTTGCGGCAACTCGCCGGCCAACCGATCGAGCGGGAGGTTGACCGCCCCGCGCAGGTGGCCGGCGGCGAACTCGGCCGGAGACCGCACGTCAATCACCAGCGCGTCGGCGGCGAGGTGCTGGCGGGCCAGCGCCGGCGAGACGAACGACAGGCGTTTGAGGATGAGCCACGCGCCGATGCTGACGGCGGTGCCCGCAGCCAGGAACCAGTTCATGCCGAGTGATCGGCCGTGGCGGTCTTCCACGTGCGGTAGGAACCGGCCAGGTTGCGCACCCGAAAGCCGTGCTGCGCTAGAATCCGACAGGCGAAATACGAGCGCTGGCCGCTCTGGCAGGCGACGATCAGCTCACGGTCGCGCGGCAATTCGCCCAGGCGCGCGCGGAGTTGGTCCAGGGGGATAGGGACCGAGCCGGGGATGAACCCCTTGGCGCGCTCGTCGGGGCGGCGCACGTCCAGGACCAACGTCGTCTTCGGATCGAGCCCGGCGATCTCCTGCCAGTGGGCGAGCTGGACATCGCCGGTCAGGACGTTCTGCGCCGCCATGCCGGCGAGGTTCACCGGGTCCTTGGCCGAGCCGAACGGCGGGGCGTAGGCCAACTCGAGGTCCGCCAAATCGTGGACGGTCATGCCCGCCTTCAGGGCCGTGGCCAGAACATCGATCCGCTTGTCCACCCCGTCCTTGCCGACCGCTTGCGCGCCAAGCAATTTGCCGGTGTCGGGCGCGAACAGAATCTTCAAGGCGATGGGTTCGGCGCCCGGGTAGTAGCCGGCGTGCGAGCCGGGATGCAAATGCAGCACCTGGAACGGCCGGCCCAGCCTGCGCAAGGATTTCTCGTTGGCACCGGTGCACGCGGCGGTGAGGGTGAAAAGCCGAAGGATGGCGGTGCCCAGCGTGCCCGCGTAGCGCGC
>JAGWYX010001060.1 GCA_018969165.1 Verrucomicrobiota bacterium | reverse complement strand
GTGGCCGGTGACGAAGTGAATATTGACACCGACCCCGGCCGGAAGGACGAGCGGGGGGAGGTCGGCGGCGGCGGCCAGGAGCGGTAGCAGCCCGGCGGCGAGGAGGGAGGCGGTTTTCATTGGCGGTGAGGGCCTGGTGGCGGCGAGGGTTCCGGTCGGCCAATTGATCCGCAATGCTACTTGGGGAGCAAGTCGCCGACCATCGAGCGTTCCTCCTTCAGCTCGTTGACCGTCGCGTCGATCCGGGCGCGGCTGAATTCGTTGATCGGCAGACCCTGCACGATCTCGAGTTTGCGGCCGTTGCTCCGCACCGGGAACGAGCAAATCAGGCCTTTCTCGATACCGTAGCTGCCATCGGAGCAAACGCCCACGCTGTGCCAGTCCTCCGCCGCGGTCTTCTTGATAATCGAGCGCACGCTCTCGATGACCGCGTTGGCGGCGCTGGCGGCGCTGGACGCGCCCCGGGCCTTGATGATCGCCGCGCCGCGTTGCTGCACCGTCGTGATGAACGCGCCTTTGAGCCACGCGTCATCGGTAATGACTTCGGTCGCCGGCCGGCCGTTGACCCGGGCGTTGTAGAAATCCGGGAACTGCGTCGAGGAATGATTCCCCCAGATGGCCAGGTTGCTGACCGCGCTGATATCGGCACCCGCCCTTCCCGCCAACTGCGACTTGGCGCGGTTTTCGTCCAGGCGTGTCATGGCGAAGAAGCGATGCCGCGGGATGTCCGGGGCGTTTTGCATGGCGATGAGACAATTAGTGTTGCACGGGTTGCCGACGACGTGAACGCGGACGTTGCTGGCCGCGTTCCTTTGGATCGCCTGGCCCTGGCCGACGAAAATCCTGCCGTTGATCCCGAGCAAATCCTTGCGCTCCATGCCGGCCTTGCGCGGGACGCTGCCGACCAGCAGCGCCCAATTCACTCCGCGAAAGCCCGCCTCGAGATCAGCCGTCGGCACCACGCCCCGGAGCAGCGGGAAGGCGCAATCCTCCAGTTCCATCACCACGCCTGCCAGGGCCGGCAACGCCGGCTCGATCTCGATCAGGTGAAGAATCACCGCTTGGCGGGGGCCGAACAGCCCGCCCGCAGCGATGCGAAACAGGAGGGAATAACCGATCTGACCGGCGGCGCCCGTGACGGCGACGCGAATGGGAGTAGTGCTCATGCGATCCTCGAGTGGTTTTTTGCGGGGGAGTATAGCGGGGCGGTTTTCCCCGACGCAAGCGCAAGGTGAGTTAAACAATAGTAACCTGGCTTATAAGTGGATAGGATTCATGGGATGTACGAACTTTTGTCGTACGTGCGACAAAAGTTCGTCGTCAGACCGGGCGGGCTGTTCGCTCGAGGCAGTGTTCCCGAAGCCGACGGTTTGGGGGGATTAAAGGGACTTCCGATGACGGTGCGGCTTCAGCACGTAGGACGGGGTTTCGGTGACCGCGAAGAGGTCGAGGGGCCGGCCGCGGGCGACGAACCGGCCGGCCTCCAGCACCAGCACCTCGTCGGCCAGCGCCAGCACTTCATCGGGACTGTGGGTGACGTAGAGCATGGGCACGCGGAATTCGTCGCGGATGCATTTCAGGTAGGGGATGATGCGCGACT
>JAGWYX010001059.1 GCA_018969165.1 Verrucomicrobiota bacterium | reverse complement strand
TTCATCTGGCACACCGTCACCGGCCTGAAGATTCATCCCACGGTCGATTCCGTCGGCTGGGGAATTGGAACGCTGTTCACCAATTTCGAGTGGGCGCGCTGGATGGGGGCCAACGGCCGGCGGGCGGCCGAGACGGCCTTCACCTGGGATGTGGTGGCCGAGAAGACCGAGCATTGCTACCGATCATGAACCCGGACGACTTCGACCAGGCTGAAGCGGCCGCCCTCTTGACGGCCACGCCCGCTTCGCACCGCGCCGGGAAAGCGACCGCGGCTCCGGCGATCGCGACAGCTTCGTGGCTGGCCGAGGAAGACCGCGAACGCTTCCTGGCCGGCCGGCACTTCCGCGCCTATGGCGTCATGGGAGCCCACCTGCGCACGCACGCCGGGCAAACCGGGGCGAGCTTCGCGGTGTGGGCGCCCAATGCCGGCCAAGTCCATGTCATCGGCGATTTCAACGGTTGGGACAAGTCGGCGCATCCGCTGGAAAACCTGCGTGGTGCCGGGCTTTGGACCGGCTTCGTCGCCGGCCTCGACGCGGGCACCCGCTACAAGTATCACATCGGGTCGCGGCACAACGGGCACGCGGCGGACAAGGCCGACCCGTTCGCGTTCCGCGACGAAGTGCCGCCTGGGACGGCGTCCGTGGTGTGGGATTTGGCTTACGAATGGGGCGATCAGGCCTGGATGGCGCGACGGCATCGGCATCATGGCCTGGACGCACCGGTTTCGATTTACGAGGTGCACCTGGGATCATGGCGGCGGGTGGCGGAGGAGGGGAACCGCTGGTTGAGCTACCGGGAGGCGGCGCCGCTGCTGGCGGAATACGTCACCCGGATGGGCTTCACCCACGTCGAGCTGTTGCCGGTGACCGAACATCCCTTTTACGGTTCGTGGGGCTACCAGCCGCTCGGCTTCTTCGCGCCCACCAGCCGGTACGGCTCACCGCAGGACTTCATGTCCCTCGTCGATTGCCTGCACCAGCACGGCCTGGGTGTGATCCTGGACTGGGTGCCGTCTCATTTCCCGACCGACGGCCACGGCCTGGCCTATTTTGACGGCACGCATTTGTTCGAGCACGCCGACCCACGCAAGGGTTTTCATCCGGACTGGAAGAGCGCGATCTTCAATTATAGCCGCAACGAGGTCCGCAGTTTCCTGATCAGCAGCGCGCTGTTCTGGCTGGATCAATATCACCTCGACGGCCTGCGCCTGGACGCGGTGGCCTCGATGCTCTATCTGGATTACTCGCGCAAACCCGGCGGCTGGATCCCCAACCAGCGGGGGGGACGGGAAAACCTCGAGGCGATTGAGTTTCTGCGGCAACTCAACACCGAGGTTTACCGCCATTATCCGGACGTGATGACGATCGCTGAAGAATCCACCGCCTGGCCGCAAGTGTCCCGCCCGGTCACCGGCGGCGGCCTGGGATTCGGGCTGAAATGGGACATGGGCTGGATGCACGACACGCTGCGTTACCTGAAGCGGGACCCGATCCACCGCAAACATCACCACGGTGAACTGGCCTTCCGCCTGGTGTACGCCTTCAGCGAGAATTACGTCCTGCCCTTGTCCCACGACGAGGTGGTGCACGGGAAGGGC
>JAGWYX010001058.1 GCA_018969165.1 Verrucomicrobiota bacterium | reverse complement strand
CATGTTTGCCGGCCTGCAGGGCGGCGATGGCAACGTCCCGATGCAGGTAGGTCGGGGTGGCCACCACGACGGCCTTGAGGTCCTTTTGTGCCAGGAGCTGATGGTAATCCGAATAGGTCTCCGCCTTGGGCGCCAATCGCTTCGAGCGGCGCAAATATGGCTCGTAGGTGTCGCAAATTCCGACTACCGAGGCCTCGGGCACCGAGGCCAGGGAACTGAGAATCTCCCGGCCCCAGACCCCGCAGCCAATCACCGCGCAAGGAACGGGGGCCACCTTCGGTTTGGCCTCCGCGGCGGCGGCGGCATCGCTCGCGGGCTTGTCCTCGGCGCGCAGGGCAACGCCGCCCATCAGCACCATCAGGGTCGTGAGCGAACTGTCCTTGAGAAAATCCCGGCGGTTCAAATCGAGGTTTTGGTCTTGCTTGTTCATTCTAAAATTGGCGGGGGAGATCGAACCCCTGCGTCAAGGGTGGTTCCCGCCCGCGGCGGTTATTTCCCGGCAAACCCGCCGCATTTGCAATCGTTTTTTTCCAGCACTGCGGCCCGTGGCGACGATCACTCGAGCGTCTTGATGCGAAGGTTGCGGAACTCGACCGAGCCGTGATTGCCCTGCAGGAGGATCGGCCCGGGGGCGTCCACGTCTTCGTCGAGTTCGCCGCCGGTCGCCCGGTCCACCGCGACGTTGTCCTGCACTTTAACCCCGTTGAGAATGACCGTGATCCGGCGGCCCTTCATGGTGGCCTCGGCCTGCTGCCATTGGCCGGGCTTGCGCGAGACGTAGAAGGTCGGCGCGCGAAAGTTGTAGATCGCGCCGTTGCCACCCGGCTCCGGCTTGCCTTCCTTGGTATCGTCTAGAATCTGGATTTCCTCGCGACCGCGGAGGTAAAAGCCGCTGTTGGATCCCGGCGGGATCAAATACTCGTACCGGACGGTGAAATCCTTGAACTTCTCGTCGCTCACCAGGTCGGTCCCGTGGCCTTCGCCGACGAGGTTGACGAGCATGCCATTTTGCACGCTCCAGGTTTGCCGGCCGTTGGCATCGCGGAGGTGCCAGCCGTTGAGGTCGGTACCGTCAAACAGCGGGCGGAAACCTTCCTCGGATTCCTTGCGGCCCAGTTTGGCCGCGGTGCTCTGGGGCGTGGCGCTGCCGCGGGCCAGGCCCAGCGCCCACTGGATCCCGCCCAGGATATGCCGTTGGTAGCTGGCGCTGGTCCACACGTCCTCACGGTGCCCGAGCGAGGTGTAGAAGACCCGGCCTTCGCCATAGAGCTTGCACCAGGCGATCGGGTAATCGCCCGGCATGAGGGTGTTGGGATCCGCGTCCAGGGTCAGCAAGCCATGCACCTGGTCGCGGTGGAAATTCTTCAGGAGATAGATCTCGTCAAAGACCGGATACACCGGGCCCAGCGCGCGCGTGGCCGGGTGGCTGCGATCCAGGTTGATGCAATCCACATGGACCTGGGCGCGGTGCGTCATGAATTCGCCCCCCAGCATCGCGGCGAACGGCGGGTAATCGTGGAAGGTATCGCTGGCCGCGTGCATGCCGATAAAGGCCTTGCCCGCCTTGATCCAGTCCAGAAAGGCCTGCTTGTCGGGGATGGGC
>JAGWYX010000127.1 GCA_018969165.1 Verrucomicrobiota bacterium | reverse complement strand
TGGCGTGTATCCGTGCCATATATAAGGAAAGGATACCCAAATGGCGGCCGATGTCAAAGAAAAAGAAAATGCCTGGGAAATGCGAAACTGCCTAACTTTGCTCCAGCCTTGGATTTGCGCCTGTTTTCACCGCGATCTTACGAAATCGATGACTTTCAAACCGAACCGCGAGAACCCGATGGCTGCCTGGGCGAGGATAATCAACAGCGGCTCGACCGTCGGGTTGAGTGCCAGCGGTTGAGCCCGGCATGGTCACGATGCGAACAGTGGTTTGACCATGAAACACACTACCGTTATGCCCGTGAACAATTATCGCCGAGTGAGGCAAGTTGCTGACGGGAATGCGCAGCCACTACCCGCGGTCCGGGTTCATGGTAAGGTGGGGCGATGAGCGGTGGCTCTCGATGAGCCCAACCTGAGCCGAACAAATGCTTGAGCTTTTTCGTCGCCGCCCGTAGTTTGGCAGCCGCGTTCCGAGGCTGGGACCTGACGAGGCCCCGCCCAGACACCGCGCGACATGTGCCCACGAAATCAGCGGCCTTACGCCTCGGGGCTGGAGAAATCGCTTCACCCACCAGCAACCGCCGGTTTGCGCCTCGGAATCCTGGTGCTGCTCGCCGGCAGCGTGGTGGGCTTCTCAGAGGTTCGTGTCGTGGTGGAACATCATGAGCCCGCCGAGGTCAGCGCCGACTTCACGTTCAAGACCACCGCCCGACCCTCGGCTGGCGACGCGTCGGCCAAGGCCGATTTCACCATCGTCGAAGGCCGACCGGGAGCGGCTCGCGGCGACCACCTGGACAAACTGCACGATGGCCGGCTACCGGACGATGAGGATGACCCTGTGGAGAACTTCTTCTTTGCCGACGGCACCGATGGCGGGCGATTGTTGGTGGACCTGGGGAAGGCGATGGCCGTCAAGGCGGTCAACACGTATTCCTGGCATCCCAGCACGCGCGCGCCGCAGGTCTATAGCCTGTACGCCAGCGCCGGCCAGGGAGACCGGTTTGATGCCCAGCCCAGCCGGCCGATCGATCCGGTCGCCTGCGGTTGGACCTTGATCGCCCAGGTTGATACCCGGCCCAAGAGCGGCGAGGTCGGCGGACAGTATGGCGCGAGCGTCTCCGACACCCAGGGCAGCCTGGGCACCTACCGCTACCTGCTGTTTGACATCCGGCGCACCGAGACGACCGACCCATTCGGCAATACCTTTTACAGCGAGATCGACGTGATCGATCGGGACGCGCCGCCCGCGGCCGAGCCGCCGCTTATGCCAGAGGGTCGAATGGTGATCCAGGCTGAGAGTGGTCGGTATCAGATCACGCTGGACACCGTGCAAACCCCCGATCTTCGAGAATGGGCCGAGCGGGAATTGGCACCGGTGTTGGCCGAGTGGTATCCACGCATCGTCGATCTATTGCCGGGCATGGGCTACGAGGCACCCCGGCGGCTGACCGTCACGTTCAGCGACACGATGCGCGGGGTGGCGGCCACGAGCGGAACGCACATCCGGTGCGCCGCCGCCTGGTTTCGACAGAACCTGAAAGGCGAGGCCAAAGGCGCGGTGGTCCACGAGATGGTCCATGTGGTGCAGCAGTACGGGCGGGCGCGGCGCACCAACCCCAATGCGCGGCGGTCACCGGGATGGCTGGTCGAGGGGATCGCCGATTACATTCGCTGGTTCAAATATGAACCGCAGTCGCACGGGGCCGACGTGACGCCGCGCAACCTGGCGCGAGCGCGCTACGACGGCAACTACCGCATCAGCGCCAATTTTCTGAATTGGGTGAGCGAGAAACATGATCCGTTTATCGTCGGCCAGATTAATGCCGCCTTGCGGGATGGCCAATATGACGACGGGTTGTGGCAGCGTTACACCGGCAAGACCGTCGAGGTCCTCGGCGAGGAATGGAAAGCGGATTTGGCGGCGAAACTGGCGGCTCCAACGCGATGAGAGGGCAGAGGCGCGGGTGTTGCGGCGGTTCCCCTCTAGTGCGATCTCTGAAATGCATCGCGTTCTGCAAAGGTTTGCGCGGAGCGGGGACAGCCTGTCCCCGGTCAGGCTCTGGTGCGCAGTGTCGGCGCGGACAAGGCTGTCCGGTCACCGTGAAGGCGGCCCAGTAACATGGATTCGAGAATCCCTCCGATCGCAGCAGGGACGATTGTGCTTCACGCCCGCCGTCGTTGGCGGGTGTGCGGTCAAACGCACACCTCGTGAAGACCATTCCGCCCCACGGACCGTAACCGCGTGCACGATCCCCGCGTCTTCAGACTTGGCTTTGCAAAGATCACCATGCAACGGTTGCCGTCCCATGCAGCGAGCCTTCAAATCGCTGGTGCTGACGATGGCACTCCTGGTCGGTGCCGCGCGCACGCGGGCGCAAGGGCACGGGAACACTTTCCTGATCCCCCTTCGTGATACGAATGCGGCCCAAGCAACCGGTTCCGGCGACGCGCAGTTGCGGCGTCAAATCATGGAGCGCTACCGCAAAGCCCTCCGGGTCACCAGCGACCAGGAATGGCGACGAATCAGTCCCTCCATCCAAAAAGTGGTCGAGGCGCGATTCCAGATCAGGCTGACCGGGGCGGGGCATTGGCGACCGAACCGGACCCCTCATCCGCGAACGGCGAGCAGTCCTCCTCCCGCCGGACAGCCTTCGGCGGCGGCTCGGCTCGGCCCTGAAGCCCAGGATTTGGAAGAGGCCATCCGTGACCGGGCCTCAGCCGATCAGTTGGAAAAGAAGGTGGAACGCCTCCGGGACCTGCGCCGGACCAAAAGGGCCGAGCTGCAAAAGGCCCGGGCCGACCTCCGCAAGAAGCTGACGGTCCGAGAAGAGGCTGCCGCGATGCTCGTGGGGCTGTTGTAGCCGGCGCGGTGCGCCGGGGCGGTTTGCGGCTCGACAGAACTGGGACTACGGAGTATGTAAGTTCGCATGGTGTTTGTTCTTCGCTTGCTGCTTGTTTGAGGCGTGAGTTCCTTACGGACCCTTACCACGTTAACAGCCGATAGAACCGTGTGTTGTCGCTGAGGGGGTCGGAGATGGTATTGGTTGTAGCGGTCCCGGCCAGCGTGCCCAGGTCGTTCCAGGAGTGGCTCACCAGGTTGGTCGTATATTGGACCGTGTAATGATGGTTCACCACGGTCGGGAAACTCAAGTCCACACCGTTGGCGGAACGGTTGAGGGCGATCGGCGAATAGACCCTGACCTCACAAACGCCCTGCGTGATGGGATTGGTGGCGGAATTGCAGGGACCCCAGATGGCGAAGCCATATTGAACGAAGGCCTGGTTGGCCGTGGCCGTCGCCGGAACGGTCAGCACGAAGGGCCGGCCGGCCTCCAGATTGGTGTCATACCGACATTCCACGCTCCAATCCTTGCTCACCTTGATCCAAGCCGTTGCGGTGTACTTCGGGTCAAGGCTGTTGCTGGAGCAATAACCCGCAAAAACGAGCGTGTCGCCCACCAGCGCATTGTTTTGTATGAAATAGTCCTGCTCAAGATAAGCGGCCGGGGAGCCGTCCGAGTTGATGTAGGTTGGGTCCATCGCGTTGGTTGCATTATCGTAAACGTAGGTATTGGGTTGCAGGGTGATCACGTCGTTGCTGAGGTCCATGCTGGCCCGCAGCAAGGTGGGGGGGGTGACGCCAAACCCAAAGCTGGCCTTGGGCCGTGTGCCGGCGCTCCCGCTCGGCGGCGGGCTCGAAATCAGGTTTGTCCCGTTCCAAACATTGATATAGCCGTTGAACGGGGCATCGGCGCGATCGAAGTAGAGCCAGCCGGGATTATAGACGAACAACTGAGCATCTTTCGTGGCGCTTTGCCCGCCGGAATTGGTGACGACCAAGGTGTAAGTTCCTTGCGCCGCGCCCTGGACGCCGCTCAAGACCAGCGGGTTGGTCGTGGCGCCCGCAACGCCCGGACCGTTGGTGAGCTGAACGCCGTCCTTGCTCCACTGATATGTCAAGCCCGCGCCGGTGGTGATGGCGGTCAAGGTCACATCGGCGCCGACCTTGACCTGTGCCGGGTTGGGGTTGATCGCGACGATGCCCACGGCGGTGGTAACCAATTGATTGGTGACCAGGACCTGGCCCAGGTTGCCGACGTAGCTGGCGGCGGCGGCGTTCGTGCGGGCCGGCGGGCCCACCCACTCGAAGCCGTATTGAACGTGGCTGCCGTCGCCGCTGATGACCTTGGAAATGGAGAAGTCTTCCCCGTTGGTGAGCGTGTTGAGGTTTACGGTGACCATGCCGTGCCACCCGAAGCCCGTGTCAAAATCCTTGATGAATGCCACGATCGAACTCGCATACGGCTCCACCAGCGTGTTGGTCAACAGCCGGCCCGAAAAGACGACCGTATCGCCGGTGGCCGCGAGGGTGCCGGTGTCCACATAATACGTGCTGTCCACCGTCACGCCCGGATTGGCGTCGCTCAAGCCGGTGGCGTCACTCCAGATGGTGGTGTCGGTGTGGTAAAGCTTGTCCATCCGCAGGTCCGGGGCGCATTGCACCACGTCCGAATCCGAGATGGTTCCTTGGAGATCGGGCGCCCCGGCGGCTCCCAGGTAACCGGCCGAAAACGGGGTGCCGACCGAAGCCGTCTGGTAGGCGGCCCAATACTGATGGTGATCGAGCGAGACGTTCACGGTCTTCTCGGCCGGCGGCATTGTCTCGTTGGTGGAAAGGATGACCGATCCCAGGCTGGCGACCGTGGTCTGGCGGGCTGGGGGTCCGGACCATTCGACGCCCCATTGCACGTGATCGCCGGCTCCGGCAATCGGTCCGTAAGTGACGCCGAAGGCCTGCCCGTTGGTGAGGGTGCTCAGATTCACGGTCGCTCCGCCCCGCCACGTGTAATCGGGCGCGAAATCCTTGATGAAAACCGTCGCGTTCGTTTTGTAGGGGGCGGCCAGCGTGTTGGTCAGCAGCATGCCGGTGAAGACCACCGTGTCGCCGGGGTTGGCGATCGTGGCGCTATCAACGTAGAAATCGCTCACGACGTCGCAGATGCCCGTGCTCGTCCCGGACGCATCGGCCCAGATCCATGTGTCCGCGGGGTAGTTTTGATCGCACCAAATATCCGGCGCGCAAGCGACGTGGCCGGCGTCGTCGATGCTCGATTGATTCGGGAAACTGGTGCCGGCCCCCAGCCATTGGGAAAGGTAGGCTGGCGGCGTGGGGTGGTTCAGGCCGTTGGTGTAAACGGTCAGGTAGCCATTCCAGACCTGGGACGAGTCCGCGTTCACGTTGATGGTGGCCGCGCGGACGCCGAGGGGAGCGAGCAGGACCGCCGCCGTCAACAGACGCGCGACCGATCGTCTCGGCGAGCATGCAAGGGGGTTCAGGATTGACCGGGACAGCATAAGGCGCCTCTATTTTCCGGCCCATGACGGGCTCGATTGATCGATGCTCTGGTTTTGATTCATTGAACATGGCTTATAGCAAGCGTCGCCATGTGTGGCAACAACTAATCGTTCCGGGTCGTCAGCCTCGAGTGCGAGTTCATCCGTGACGACGCCCGACGGTGTGTTTAGCATTCTCTGCGATTGAAAGCTCATCGCGCGCCGGCCGATCAGCGCAACGAGATTCATGAGCATCATGCGGAAGAATGCTGAACGAAGATGCAGCGAACCCGGCGCGGACACCCTGGTATGATGTCGCGCCATCGAAGGACGCCGTGACCGAAACCATCGAGTTCATCAAATGGTGCTGGTGGGTATTTCTGGTCGTTTGGCTGGTGGCGGCCTTGAGGATCAAGCCGACCAAGGAGCGGCAAAGTCGCGGCAGCCAACTGATTATCAGCGGTCTCGTGCTGATCGGGTTTCTGCTCCTGGCCGGGAAGATCAGGTGGATGGGGTTGACCTCGCGAGTTCTGCCGGATACGCTGGCGGTCCGCCTGGCGGGTGATGGGATCACGTTTATCGGCCTGATGACGGCGGTCTGGGCGCGTGTCATACTGGGCGGCAATTGGAGCAGCCCGGTGACCTTCAAGGAGGGTCACGAGTTGGTCGAACGGGGGCCCTATCGGTGGGTGCGGCACCCGATCTACAGCGGCTTGCTGCTGATGATCCTGGGCACCGCCTGCGGGATTGGGCGGATCGGCGGCTTTGTCGGCCTGATCCTCTGTTTCCTCGGAATGTGGCGGAAACTGCGCTTGGAGGAGGCGCTGCTCACCCGGCACTTCCCGGAAAGCTACCCGAAGTACATGACGCGCACGAAGGCGCTCATCCCGTATGTTCTGTAGGCCAATGCTTAAACGGTTTCTGCACTCGATGCGACGGATTCAAAGCCTGGCGCTGGGGTTGACGACCGGCTGCGCCGCCATCGGTGGCGTGCCCGGCAATGCGCCGCCGTTGCCACTCTCCGGGCGCCAGGTAGCAGCGGACGACAATCCGCTCCATCCGATCGCCAGGGCATTGGAGCCGACTCACGTCCGAGGGCCCAAATCTCCTCGACAGGCGGCGCTGGTTCCACGAAGACTGCCGCGATGAAGCTTTGGTCCCTGGCCCTGGTATTCGCGAGCTTCGCCGTGAATGGGGACGACTGGGTCCCGTTTCACCTGCCCTGGGACGCACCGTCGGACGCGCTCGCCGACGCCCGGTTTCTCCTCGACCCGCCGGCGGGCAAGCACGGCTTCATCCAGGAGCACGATGGCCACTTCTGGTTCCCAGGTGTCGGACAAAAGCGCTTTTGGGCCGTGAACCTGTCCGGCGAAGCCAACTTTCCGCCGCTGGAGGTCGCGCCGCGTGTCGCCGACCGGTTGGCGAAATTCGGCTTCAATCTGGTGCGGATGCACGGACTGGACGCGCCCTGGGGCAACACCTTCTTTCGGTGGCATGCACCCGACACGCAGCATTTCGAGCCGGGCCAGTTCGAGAAATTTGACAATCTGGTCGCTGAACTGGAGCGGCGCGGCATTTACCTCAACCTCGACCTTCATGTCGGCCGGAAATTCACCGCGGCCGACGGTGTGGCGCAGGCCCAATGGCTTGGCTACGGCAAATACTGCGTGATCTTCGACCCGCGAATGATCGAGTTGCAGCAGGATTACGCCCGCCAATTGCTGACCCATCGCAACCCACGCACCGCCCGCACCTACGCCGAAGACCCGGCGGTGGTGTCATCGAGTTGTCGAACGAGGATTCACTTTTCCTGGCGTGGACCTCCGGTTTCCTGCGTGGCCGGCAGACTGCGCCGCCCGCGTCCGACTGCTGCGACATTCCGCCGCACTATGTCCAGGAGTTGACGCGGTTCTACAACCAATGGCTGGCCAAGCGTTACGCCTCACGCGGGGCGCTCGTGCGCGCATGGCAGGACGGCGCGCGCGCCGCCGGTCCACCATTGTTGCACGGGAGCGCGCCGAATTGGGATTTCTCGGCGTCAGGACCATCACCGGCGAAGTTGGAGACAACCAACGACAGCCTGAAAGTGACCAAAGGCGCAAGAGCCGTGTTCCAGACTAAACAATCCTTGCGCCGCAAACCAACGGTTGGGCCATCTCCGGCTGTCGGCTTCGCTCAGCCCATATCCGGGCCGTTTCTCCCGCTTGCGCAGCAGCGCCCGCAGGCGTCGCCGCAGCCATCCGGACCTCGCAGTCCATTCAGGTGGCTGTCCCGGAAGTAGCCATACCAGCCGCGCAGGATCGGGTTGATCTGCCCGATAATGGCCGGCAGACTTCGCCCTTGGGTGCGCCGACTCAGCGGCCGCAACTTCTCCTGGAGCTTTTGCAGACTTTTCTTCCGAGGCCATTTCTTGCCCCCGCGAAAATGCCAGCCCAGAAAGTCGAACCCTTCGGTCTGCGCCGATACAATCCGCGTCTTGGTCGGGTGCAGGGTCAGCCCTGCTTCCTGGGTCCAGGTTCGCAGATAGTCCAGCACCCTTTGGGCGGCTTCCTGGCTCCGGCACAGCACGACGAAGTCGTCCGCGTAGCGCACCAGCTTCCAGCCCCGCCGTTCCAGTTCCTGGTCCAGCGGGTTCAGATACAGGTTGGCCAAAAGCGGACTGATTACCGCCCCTTGCGGGGTCCCTCGCTCCGTCGGCGCCCAGCCTTTGAGTTCTTCCAGCACTCCGGCTTTCAGACTCTGTTCGAGCAACCGCAGGACGCTGCCGTCCACCACGCGTTGCTGGACCAACGCCATCAGCCGTTCGTGCGGGATGGTGTCAAAGTAACTCTTGAGGTCGGCGTCCACACACCAGACATACCCCTGGCTCAAGA
>JAGWYX010001057.1 GCA_018969165.1 Verrucomicrobiota bacterium | reverse complement strand
TTGGAGCGCGAGTCTGTGACTCGCAGCAGCTTGATTTTGAAGCGGCGGTGCTGCGGCTCATAGAGCCGCGCTCCGAAATTAGGACACTACCGGCCACGACGATGCTTGCCAAGCTTGCGTTGGCCCTCTACTTTTTCGGGTCCTTATGGAAAAGGTCACCATTATCGGCACTGGCTGCGCCGGGCTGACGGCCGCCATCTACACCGCCCGCGCCAACCTCCAACCGCTGGTCCTGACCGGCGTCATGCCGGGCGGCCTGCTGACCACCACCAGCATCGTCGAGAATTTCCCGGGGTTCCCCGAAGGCATCGACGGCTTCGAGTTGATGACCCGGATGCAGAAGCAGGCTGAACGGTTCGGGGCCCGCATCAAGTTCGGCACGGTCGAGGCCGCCGACCTGTCCCGGCGGCCGTTCGCGCTGACGGTCGATGGCGAACGGGTGGAGAGCCGGACGATCATCATCGCCAGTGGCGCGGGCCATCGCCACCTCGGGCTGGAGAGCGAGCGATTGCTCGAGAACCGGGGCGTGACTTACTGCGCCACCTGCGACGGGGCATTGCCCATATTTCGCAACCAACCGCTGGCCGTTGTCGGAGGTGGCGATTCCGCGTGCGAGGAAGCGACCTACCTCACCCGGTTCGGCTCGGTGGTGTACCTGATCCACCGCCGGGATTCATTGCGGGCCTCCAGAATCATGGCCGAACGGGCGCTGGCCAACCCGAAGATTCAACCGGTGTGGGACTCGGTGGTCACCGAAATCCTCGACGCGCAACAAGGCAAGGTCACCGGGGTGCGGCTCAAGCACGTCAAGACCCACGCGGCAACCACGCTGTCCTGCGCCGGGGTCTTCGTGGCGATCGGGCATGTGCCGAGCACGGCGGTCTTCAAGGGCCAGCTCGAGCTCGACCCCAACGAGTACGTGGTGCCCAAACGCGGGACGGAAACGAGCGTGCCCGGGGTGTTCGTCGCGGGGGACTGCGCCGACCACGTGTACCGGCAAGCGGTGACCGCCGCCGGACAGGGCTGCGCGGCGGCGATCGATGCCGAGCGCTACCTGGCGACGCAGAACGTGTAAGGGCCGGCTTTAAAATTCCCCGGCGTCCACTTTTCGAACCACTGGCTGGGGTCGAGTCCCCGCGGCGCGAGAGCCAGCCGCCGGTCCGCCAAAATCAGGGCGCGCCATTGACCGGGCGGGAGGACTGCCGGAAGTTGTGGCGGCCGTCAGGTCGCCGGGCAGTGCAAGCGCCACGGGATGGCCTTGAGTGGCGACCGGCGGGGGGTTGACGATTTTAACTGTTCCGTTTTCCGCGCCAGCGGTGTTTAATTCAACAGCATGAAAACGCGTCGCGCACGAGTCGCCCGGGCGACCCAAGAAACCCGCATCCAGGTGGACCTGCGGATCGATGGCGGCGGAAGGGCCGCGGTCCAGACGGGCATTCCGTTTTTCGATCACATGCTGACGCTGCTTGCGCGCCACGCCCTCCTGGACCTGGTGTTGCGCTGTCAGGGCGACCTGGAGGTGGACGCGCACCACACGGTCGAGGACTGCGGGATTGCCTTGGGCGAGGCGTTCAACCGGGCATTGGGCGAGAAGCGCGGCCTCAGGCGGTA
>JAGWYX010001056.1 GCA_018969165.1 Verrucomicrobiota bacterium | reverse complement strand
GACCATGAACCACCCGCGCCCCGTAGCAGCCGACGTGAGTCGGCTCCATTTCATTAGCGATCCGACGGAGCGGACTGACGCCCGCTGCTACTCGGTTCACGGAGAGAGCCATTGCCGAGTTCGGAGGGAATTCGCGGGGCCGCGCCTGGAAATTTCAATGCACGCGATAAAACCGCTGGCGGAAACCCGGGGCGCTAGAGTCGATGTAACCGATGGGGACATGCGGCCGGTCGTTGGTGGCGACGGTGATCCAATTGGTGAGGTCTTCCGAGACCTGGAGCGCGTAAGGTTTGGACCATTGCCCGCGCAGCGCGAGATGGAGTTGCCCGTTGGGCAGCCGCACCGGGGGCAGAAAATGCAGGTCCTGCACGCCGCTGCCGTCCGGGTTCAGGCGCCAGAGGTAAAAGGGCGGACGGGTGGCGCCCTCGCTAAAGGTTCCGGTGACCAGAATTGTTCCGTCAGGTAACGCGGCGGTCTTGTCCACGGTCATCGACACGTTGTAGGTATTGGTGATGCTCGGGTAACGTAAGCCTTGAAACGTGGCGTCGACTGAGCCGTCCGGGTTCAGCCGTAGTAGTGTGTAGTACCAGCCCTCGTAGGAGAATAACGAGCCATAAGGACCACTGGTCACCAGGATTTTGCCGTCGTTCTGGATTGTGATGTCGCCTACCCAGCCGGAAACGGACGACATTCGGAAGGCCGGATCTTCGATTCCATTCGGCTTGATGGCAGGAAGGGTTGGCCCAAAGCCCCCGTAGGGTGCAGCCAAGATGTCCCCGTTTGGCTCAACAGCCATGCACGTGACGTCTCCGAAATAGAAGTTGGTGACTGAAAAATTAGTATCAACTGTTCCATCGGTGTTCAGACGAACAAGACCAGCATCCACTCCGACAGGGGTGAGGCCGAGCGTTCCTGCGACCAGCGTCTGCCCATCCGGCGAGCCAACCAGGCCGGTTACTTTAAAGCACCGGACTTCGGGCACAAAGCCGGTATCGAGCGAACCGTCCGGATTCAGCCGCGCAATTCCGGGACGTTGGGTTCCATTGAAATTCGTCAACGAACCGCCGGTGAGGATCCTTCCATCGGATTGCACGGCGACGGCAGTGACGCCTGGGTTGACCGAAGGATTAATTGGCCCACTCCAGCCGAGGCCCGAGTCGAAGCTCCGGTCCACGGACCCATCTGGATTGAGCCTGGCGATGCGGCCGCAGTAAACACCGTTGAGGTTAGTGAAGGCCCCGCCGACGATGATTCTTTCGTCCGCTTGGAGCGCCAAGGCAAGAACGCTGGCGTCAGTGCCGGTGCCCGGATCAAATGTCGGGTCCAGCGTAGTGTCCGAATTCAGTCGCGCCAGGTGATTCCGGCTTCTGCCATCCACCAGCGTAAACTCGCCGCCGATCACCACTTTCCCATCCGGTTGCACGACCATGGTGTTCACCGGCCCGTTGAGACCCACTTGAACCCCCGCCGCGGTATTGTCGTTCCTTATTGTCAGAACCGCGTTGCTCAGCGCCCCGAGAACCAGGTTCGAGCTCGGGTTTCGCAGGGTTAACAACACGGTGTGGTCTCCGTAGGCCGTGACGTCGTCGTGAAGGGGGATCGTAAATCCCGGGGGCGGCGGAA
>JAGWYX010001055.1 GCA_018969165.1 Verrucomicrobiota bacterium | reverse complement strand
CGCCACCCTCCGGGCCAAGGCCAATTTGCCCTGGGGCGTCGTTGCGCGGGCAGTCGAGTATCGCCGAGGATACACTCCTACCCGCACGCCTAGCCCCAGGGCAAATTGGCCGCTGGCAAACTGTATTCTATCCCAGGGTCTGGTCAGTAAGCCGAATCGCGGCCCATGATCCCGGTGAGCGTGCTTTCGGCGACTTGTCGGGCTTCATTGAGCGGTCGGCCGGCGCGGATGCCGGCGATCAGGTCGGCGTGCTCCTGCTGGTAGGGATTGGCTTCTTTGGCCTTGAATCGCCCATTCTCGCCCTGGCGGGGTTGAATCACGGTGTGGCAATCGCTCACACCCTGCGTCCCGACCAGCGCTTCGTTGACCCGGTTATCACAACCGTTGATCTGGCGGCACTGGCTGAAGACCCGGACTCCGCCCGGGTATTCGTATTCGACCGCGATCATGTTGAGCTTTGCGAGCTGCTGTGGGCAGCGCTCGAGCGGATCGGGGAAGACATCCGCCAGGGCGATGACGAACGGGAGGTTGGCGACCAGGGCCGCGCCGGTCGCGGTGGCCGTTGAATCCACGAGGAATTGCCGGCGGGAGATTGGGGGTACTGTTTTCATGCGTGTGCTGGAAGGGTGAGGGCCTGGTTTATCGATTCCTTGAGGGGAACGACGCCGACCGCGAAGGGGGTCCAAAATGGCGTGCCGGGACCGTGCGCGGGTTGAAACCCGCGGCTACGCGGAGGCGAAGGGAACCCACGGACGGCACGCCGGGCCGGCGTCGCCCTTCCGCGACGCACTGGGATCAGTACCAGTCCCGCAGGCGGACCTGGACGCCGGCATCGTCGCCGACCAGGCGTTTGAATTTCTGGAGGTCGCTGCCGCGGTAATGGTAAGGATAAACGATCTTGGGGCGGAACGCGCGGACGGCGGCGGCGGCCTGCTGGACGTCCATCGTGTAGGGGAGGTTCATGCAGAGGAAGGCGACGTCGATGTTTTTGAGGGTGCGCATCTCGGGGATGTCCTCGGTATCGCCGCTGATATAGACGCGTGCGCCGCCGAGGGTCAGGACGTAGCCGTTGCCGCGGCCCTTGGTGTGGAAGCGCAAGCGGTCGGCGGTCAGGTTGTACATCGGGATGGCCTGGATGGTGATGTCGAGCAGCGATCGGGTTTGGCCGTTGGCCAGGACGGTGGTTTGGGCGCGCAACGGGTCGGGGAGCTTTTCCGCCACCGCGGCCGGAGCGACGATCCTGGTGGTGGGACCGGCCACGGCGGCGAGCGTTTCCGGGTTCAGATGGTCGCCGTGGATGTCCGTCACCAGGATCAGGTTCGGCCGCGGCAAACCGGCGAAGCGCTGGGCGCCGCCGACCGGGTCCACGTAGATGGTGTTGGTGTTCCAGGCCATGGCGAAGGTGGCGTGGTTGATCGGGTGGATGATCAGGTCGCCTTGGGAAGTTGGGATGGCGTCGCCATTGAGTTCGGCGCCTGCCGCGGGGGATGGTTGGCCCGCACAGCCGAGGGCCAAACCCAGGATCAAGGCCGGGATTTTCGCGGATGCGGAATGGTGCATGGGGCACTTTCTCCCGGGCGGGAAGCGGGTTCAACCAAAAAGCGGGACGCGGCGGTAGGCAGGTT
>JAGWYX010001054.1 GCA_018969165.1 Verrucomicrobiota bacterium | reverse complement strand
GACAGGATGGCGTTTTATGATCTCCTGAAAGGGATTTGACGGCTCAATGACAACGTTTTTTCCGTCCACCGTCCGGTTCGAGGTCGCGATTTTCACCAAATCGCGTTTTTCGTCGGCGTTTCCCATTTGGTAGCTCAACCAAGCCTTCCCCGCCAGTTCGAGAAATTCCCCGAGCTGGTCCGCTCCGGAGTCCTCTTTTCGCTTCAAATCCGCCAGATTCTCTTCCAGGGTCTTTCGCTCCCAAAGCAGGGCCGTCTTCCGTTCTTCAAAGAGCGGCTTCTCAATCGTGCCATCAAGAAAGGCGTCGGTCAGCCGGTGTAACCGGTCCTGAAGCTGGCTCTGGCGCAAGGTCAGGGCCTTGATCTCGTCGTCCCGCTGATGCTCCCAGTTCACCTTCAGCACCGCCAGACGGCTCTGGAAATAGGCTTTCTCGGCCTCGCTGAACTCCAGGGCGCTCAAGACCCACCAGACCGCCGCCTCGACGGTTTCCTCCCGGAGACAGGTGGTGGGACACTGTCGGGTCTGGCAGCGGTAATAGACGTGACCCTTCTGCTGCTCACCGACCAGGGAATGACCGCAGTGCGCGCAGGTCAGCAGCCGGCGGAACAGAAAATCGTGCTTTTGAATCCGGGTGTTGCATTTGCCGGAGAGCACCCGTTGAACCCGGTCGAACAAGGACTTGGAGATCAGGGCTTGGTGCGCGCCAGGGAACGTCTCCCCGGTGCGCTGGAGCCGGATCAAGCCGAGGTAGAACGGGTTGTTGAGCAGGGTGGAGAGTCCGGTCCGCGTCACCCGGCCGCCGCGCTTGTTGCGCAGTCCTCGGCGGTGGAGTTCTTGTCCCAGCGTGTCGAGGTTGTAGCGGGCCGTGGCATACAATTCAAAGGCTTTCCGCACGAGCGGTGCGGCGATCGGGTCGGGCGTCTTGGGTTTGCCCTTGCCCTGGTCGCAGTAACCCACCGGCGCGGGCAGGGGGAACAAGCCCTGCTTGATGCGGCCGTAGAAGCCCTTGCGGGTTTCCTCGCGCAGGTTGCGGATGAAATCGGCGGCGACCACGGCCTGGATGTCGGCCGAGAGCCGGCCGCCGCGCGAGTGGAGATCGAGGCTTTCGTTGGCGAAGTGGACTTCAATCCCCTGATCGATGAGTTCCCCAAGGTCGGACCAGTCCTTCAGGTTGCGGGCGCCGCGGTCGATCTTGTGGATGATGACGCCCTGGGCCTGGCCGCGGCGCAGGCGCCGCAACATGTCGTTGAAGACCGGCCGGCCACGCTTGGCGGCCGTCTCCCGTTCTTCAAACCAGGCGGCGATGTCGAGTTGCTGACGGTGGGCGTAGCGGACAAGGGCGTCGCGCTGTTCCTGGAGCGAGACGCCTTTTTCGCCTTGTTTGGCGGTGGAAACCCGGATGTAACCAAAACACCGTTGCATGGTGGAAAAGGGGAAGCCAAGGGCAATAAACCGACCTTTGAGGTACCTATCATATCGTACCGTCGGCGAAGACGAAATCCGCCGGCAGGAATTTCCACAGGCCCGCCGGGAGATTGTTAGTGATGCCCAGGATGAGCCGCCGGATCAGAGCGATGTCCAGGGAATTGATTGTCTTCTGGTCATTAACGTCGGCGGCGATCATCT
>JAGWYX010001053.1 GCA_018969165.1 Verrucomicrobiota bacterium | reverse complement strand
TGGCGGAGTTGCCGGCCGGATCCGTGGCGACGGCGGTGAGGCTATGGGCGCCGTTGGTCGCGGTGGTGCTATCCCACGCAACGACGTAGGGCGCCGCGGTCAGGGGTGAACCCAGGTTGACGCCGTCGAGTTGGAACTGCACACTGGCCACGCTGACGTCGTCCGTCGCGGTCGCGGAGACGGTGATCGCCGAACCTGAAACCGTC
This sequence comes from Verrucomicrobiota bacterium, assembly GCA_018969165.1. Taxonomy (GTDB): domain Bacteria; phylum Verrucomicrobiota; class Verrucomicrobiia; order Limisphaerales; family JAGWYX01; genus JAGWYX01. The sequence goes on along the minus strand of JAGWYX010001053.1, from coordinate 1,420 downwards.
GCGCCGGCCAGCGGCGCCGTGATCGCCACCACCGGCGGGGTCGTATCGGCGCTCAAGGTGGTGGCGGAGGTGACATTGCTGACGACCATACTCACCGGGCTGGCCGTGGTGGAATTCCCCGCCATGTCCGTGGCGATCGCGGTGAGCGCGTGCGTACCATTCGGGACCGTGACCGTGTTCCAAACCAAGGTGTAGGGCGCGTTGGTCAGCACGGAACCCAGGTTGGCGCCGTCGAGCTGGAACTGCACCCCGGCCACCGCGATGTCATCGGTCGCGCTGGCGATGGTCATGACCGCCACGCCGGCAACCGTGGCCCCGGCCGCCGGCGCCGTGATCGCAACGTTCGGAGGCGATGTGTCGGCGATCGAAGTCGAGATCGAGGCGGCCTTGCCAGCGTAGTCCCAAGTAGCGCGGCCATTGTAGAGGGAGAAGGCCATGCCACTGACCACACTCCCTTCCAGCCCGACCGCGGCGGCTGGGACAGCCAGTTGCGCCCACTGACCCGCCGGCGGCAGGGGGCCGGCATAATAGCGGCTGGCTGTCCCGGCGCTGCCGTAGGTGATGTCATTCGCGCCCCAGTAGGCGCGGTGTTCCCAACTCACTCCGTCGTTCCACTGCAGCATCAGTTCACTGGGAATGTTGGTCGGGTCCAGATAAACGTAGGCGAATAAGACATTGCCGGCACTGACCGCCATCGAAGTCGTGGCGCCGGCGAAATAATGCTCGTGCAGGCCGGAACTCAGGGTTGATTGATGCGCCAACGCGCCCGAGTAAGGAGTGGGATCGTTCGTCATCCACTTCCAACCATCTCCCCCATCGGCATCGAGTACCGCGGCTTTTGGCAAACAATCATCCACCCAGTCCACCACCGGGCTGTCCGCCCAGAACTGGTTCGTCCCAAAAACACGGCGGCCATCCGGCCAGGTGGCCTCGACCTCGACCCATTGCGTGCCGGCGCACACGGGCGCGAAGGTGAAGTTTGTGCCATAGACAGGTTCCTGATCGCGCGCTTCCCAGACCACGCGGGCATTGGTCAAGTCGAGCCCCGCAGGCGGTTGCAATGTGAGCGTCAGCGGCACGTTCAGAGGTACCGTGTTTGTCGGCACGGGTATCTGGGCGCCAACCGAGGTCCAGGCCTGCGTGCTCGAGGACGTCAGCGTCGCCAGGTAAGCCAGGTTGGCCAGGCTCCGCCCCTGGTTCAGGATGACGAACTCCGTGCTGACATTATAACTGTCTCCCCATCGGTCGTAGAACGGATACGGGGCGTTCGTCGCGCCATCCTGCGGATAACAGAGCTCGCTCAATTCGGGACCGTAGTAATAAAGCGTGGTGGAAAAGCCGGTCTGAATGTTGCCCAGCGGCAGGCCCGACGGTGGCAACACCCGGCGATCGTTCTGGGCGTATTGACTGACGATCTCGC
>JAGWYX010001052.1 GCA_018969165.1 Verrucomicrobiota bacterium | reverse complement strand
CCACGGCGATCAGTCTCGGCGGCGCCCACAGCGGTGTGCAAAGCTGCGACATCTCGGACACCGGCGACGGCGGTGTAAGCCTTGGCGGGGGCGACCGTTTGACGCTGACACCCGGGAACAATTACGTGGACAATTGTTGGATTCACGATTTCAGCCGCTGGGCGCGGACGTATCACCCGGCCGTCGCGCTCCAGGGAGTCGGCAATCGCATCACGCACAACCTGATCCACGACGCGCCCCACAGCGCCATCCTCGGCGGCGGCAACGACCACTTGATCGAGTTCAACGAAATCCACCACGTCTGCCTCGAGACCAGCGATGCCGGGGCGTTCTACATGGGCCGTGACCTGACCCAGCGCGGGAACGTCGTCCGGTTTAATTATTTTCACGACCTCGACGCCCGGCCGGATGTCCAGTCGGTTTACTTGGACGACTGCTTCTGCGGCACGACCGTGTTCGGGAACGTTTTTTACAAAGGCGGGCGCGGCATCGAGGTCGGCGGTGGCCGCGACAACTCGATCGTGAACAACATTTTCATCAATTGCCGCCCCGCCATCCACGTGGACGCGCGGGGCAAGGGCTGGGCGAAGTCCTGGTTCGACGGCCGCGATCTGACGTTGATGAACGGGCTCAAGGCGGTTCACTACCACCAGCCGCCTTACAGCACGCATTATCCCGCGCTCGCCGACATCCTCCAGGACGACCCGGCCCAACCGAAAGGTAACCGCATTCTCCGCAACGTCTGCGTTGGGGGGCGCTGGCTGGATTTGCTCGATCACCTGACTACCAACGCGGTGACTGTGGCGGATAATTTTGTGGACGGTGATCCGGGCTTTGTCTCGCAGGTGAAACGCGATTTTCGCTTGAAGAAAGCGTCGCCGGCCTGGCGCCTGGGATTTCAGCCGATCCCAACCCGACAAATCGGTTTATACCCGGACCATTACCGACGCTGGTCGCGGCCTCCACCGAACCCCGCAACGTTCCCACCATGAACTTGACTTTGGTAGGGCGGAGGCCTCCGGCCGCGCCGCCGGTGGTACTGACGCCCCTTGGCGGTGCGGCAACGCCGTCCAACCGTGTTCGTGGTCGCAGCTCACGTGCCGTCGCCCTAGGAGACCCGCCGTGAGCTGGTTCTCCCGGCGGACCTCTTCCTCGCCACCGGCTACGGAACGCCCGACCCACACGGATCAAACCGCCCGCGTTCCGGGAAACTCCCGGCCAATCCTTACCCTGATGGCCCTGGCCACCGTGCTGCCGGAATTGTTCTCCGGCAGTACCCCGCTGCCTGCTTTTGTGCTGAATCCGGGCCTGCTGTTCCTTCTGTTCCTTGGCTATGGCGTCGCCGTCCTGCTCGTGCGCGAGGTGGCCGTCCGATGTCGCGTCGGCTTGGCCGGGCTGTTCGTCCTGGGCCTGGGCTACTCGATCCTGAACGAAGGGCTGTTGGCCAGGACGCTCATCCGGCAGACCGGCCTGCCGGTGCCGCTTTACGACCGTTTCGGCTATCTGGGCGGGATCAGCCTCCCGTGGACAGCCGGCATCGGGACCTGGCATGCCTGCGCCTCTGTCTGGTTTCCGATCCTCCTCACCCATCACCTCTTTCCGCAGTTCCGCGCGACTCCCTGGCTTCG
>JAGWYX010001051.1 GCA_018969165.1 Verrucomicrobiota bacterium | reverse complement strand
CTCATCGTCAAGGATCCCGCGGTCGAGGTATTCCTGCCAGAGCGGCGTTCCGCGATAAACACAGAGCCGATTGAAGCCGAACGTATCCAGCCTGAGACGGGCGGCGAAGCGAAAACTCTGCAGGATTTCAGCCTCCGTTTCTCCTGGAGAGCCGACCAGGAAGAAGCCGTGGGCTCGCTCGATGCCGCAGCGTTTGGCTTCCCTGACGGCGTGTTCGATTTGGGCCAGGGTTTGGCGCTTGTCGAGCCGGTCGAGGACTTTCTGCGTCCCGGATTCCACACCGAAGGCGAGGAAGCTGCACTGGGCCTGGCTCATTACCGGGAATTGATCCACGGCGACGGAGTCCACCCGGCCCTCGCAACCCCATTTGAATTGGATTTTTCGCTCGATCATGCCCTGGCAGATGGTCTTGATACGCTCGCGTTTGAGCAGGAAATGGTCATCGGTGAGGTAGATCGAGCGGTAGCCCTGGTCGTTGAGTTGCTGCATCTCGCCCAGGACATGTTCCGGTGAACGGAAGCGCCATTTGCCGTTGGTCAAGGCCGGGATGTCGCAATAAATGCAAGTGTACGGGCAGCCGCGGGAGGTCTGCATGGTGCAGAATTTCTCCAGCGACAGGACCGCCGGCACGTCCAGCGGCAAGGACTCGATGTAGTCAATGGGAAGCGTGGCCCGGTCCGGATAAGGAAACTGGTCCAGGTCACGAATAATCGGGCGACAGGCATTCCGCACGATTTCCTTGCCGCGGCGCCAGACCAGACCGGCCACACTCGCAGGCTGGTCGAGGTGCGCCAAATAGTCGGGCAGCAATTCCTCGCCTTCGCCGATGCCGACGGCGTCAATGTGCGGGCAGTCCTGAAGTAACCGTTCCTGGTTCATGGTGGCGAAGACGCCGCCGACGATGATCGGCACGTCGGGCAGCTCGGCCTTGAGGGCGCGGGCCATGCTCTTGGCGCCCGGGTAAGTGGTCGTGGACAGGAAGGAGATGGCGACCGCCTCGGGGCGGTCCTGGCGGGCGGCCTGAGCAATGTCAGCCTCCTTCATGCGCGGATGGCAGGTGTCGAACATCCGGACCTGATGACCGTGGCGGCGCAACACCGGGGCCAACGTCTCGATCCCCAGCGGTGGGAATCCCATGACTTTAATGCGGGCATCGCCAGGCTTGGAGCCGCCGAGGTCTTCCGGGAGCAGCCGGTAGAAGTTCTCATCGTTGACGTAAACCAGGAATAGCTTCATAACCGGTGGGCTCTGGGGTTGAGGCAGGTGGTGCCTTAAGGTGGCGCGGAGCTGCCTGCGGGGGTGAGGACGGTAACGACCTGGCGGGGAGGTTGCGTCATGTCGATGTCAGCGGGTGGCACGATCGGGAGCAGGGTAGCCGACCATTTGTCGGCGTCGCTCATCCCACAGCCGAAATCTGAAGGACCGCAAACTGGAGAACAAGGTGACGGGCTTGACGGTTTGGAAGAGGGGTTCGGCGCGGTGACATTTCTCGAGGTGGTAATTGGGAATGCGGGGGCTGAGGTGGTGGATGTGGTGGAAGCCGATGTTGCCGGTAAACCACTGGAGGACGCGCGGCAGTTGGTAGTAGGAGCTGCCTAGCAGCGCGGCCTTTTCGTAGTCCCAGCTTTCC
>JAGWYX010001050.1 GCA_018969165.1 Verrucomicrobiota bacterium | reverse complement strand
GGGTTCAACCAGGTCTATGAGCCGGAAAACCGCGTGGACCTGAAACGGAGCTATCCCGGCGTCCGCGAGGAAATCCGGTGGCAGAAGCGGTCGGACCTCCCCGACGGCAAAACCGACTTGCTCGTGCAGGATCTCCACGGCGTGCACGGGGTCCGTTATCTCTACCGGACGCTGGAACTGCCCGTTGGGCGGCAGATCGAGGTGGGCCTGCGAGCCGACGGTCTGTTCAAACTGTGGGTCAATGGCCGGTTGGTGCTCGAACGCGATCACCTGGAAACGACGGGGGAGGGACTCTTGCGCGCGACGGTGGATTTGCCGAAAGGCGAAAACCGGTTCCTGGCCAAAATTGTCACCATCCAGGGCGCGGCTTATTTCACCTTCACGAAGGATTTAAACGATACAGACGCGTTGTCGCCGGCGGTTCTCGCCCTGCTGGCCACGACCGACCAGACCCCGGCCAAGTCCGTGGCGGTGGTCCGGGATTACTTTCGGCGGACGCACTCGTCGGAGTTCGCGAAGCTATTCGAGCAGGTGGATCGCTGGCACGAGGAGGGTGTCGCGATCGACCGCGCGATCCCGACCACCCTGGTGGCCAAGGAACTGGACAAGCCGCGCGACACTTACGTCTTGATCCGCGGCCAGTACGACCGGAAGGGCGAGAAGGTGGCGCCGGGCATGCCGTCGATTCTGGGGACGTGGCCAAAGGATCAGCCGAAGAACCGACTCGGGTTTGCCCGGTGGCTGGTCAGTCCCGAGAATCCACTGACCGCGCGGGTGATCGTGAACCGGCTTTGGCAGCATTACTTCGGGGTGGGCCTGGTCAAGACTACCGAGGACTTCGGAGTGCAGGGCGAACCGCCGTCGAACCCGGAGTTGCTCGATTGGCTGGCGACGGAGTTTGTAGGTCGCGGTTGGGACGTGAAGCATCTGCAGCGGTTGATCGCGACCTCGGCCACCTATCGGCAGTCCTCGCGCGCCACACCGGCCCTGATCGCCCGCGACCCGGAGAACCGGTTGCTGGCGCGCGGCCCGCGTTTCCGTCTGGACGCCGAGGCCATCCGCGATCTGGCGCTGGCTGTCAGCGGGTTGTTGGTGGATCGCGAGGGCGGCCCCAGCGTGAAGCCCTGGCAGCCGCCCGGTCTCTGGGAGGCGGTTTCGTTCAATAATTCCCAGACCTATGTCCCCGACGTCGGCGCCGGTGACTACCGCCGCAGCTTCTACACCTATTGGAAGCGGCAGAGCCCGCCGCCGAACATGCTCTTGTTCGACGCGCCCAGCCGCGAGTATTGCACGGTGCGCCGGTCGCGCTCGAATACCCCGCTGCAGGCCCTGGATTTGCTCAATGACCCCCAGTTCGTCGAGGCCGCGCGCGCCTTCGGCCAGCGCATCATGCTCCAGGGCGGCCGCAACCCCAGGAACCAGGCCGTCTATGGCTTTCGGCTGGTGACGGCCCGCAAACCGTCGGCCGACGAGGTCAAGGTGTTGCTCGCCGTCTATCGCCACGAGTTGATGAAGTACCGGCTGGACCGCGGCGCGGCCGCGCGCTACCTGGCCGTGGGGGCCTTCCGACCGGAGCCGAAGCTGGACCCGTCCGCGTTGGCGGCCTGGACCACGGTGGCCAGTTTATTGCT
>JAGWYX010001049.1 GCA_018969165.1 Verrucomicrobiota bacterium | reverse complement strand
CGGTTCCGGGCCGGGGAAACCGGGAGCCAGTGATTCTCGCCCGGGCCTCCCGTTAGCACGCGCATCCGGACCATGAACCGCTCGCGGCCGGCCCCGCGGGTTTTCCCAAGCCGCAGCGCGTGCCGAACCGCCGCGGGTTGCGGACACCCGCTCCTCCGCCCGCCGACGCCAATTCGCTCTATTTCATTTACCTCGATCCGGGTGTCGCTTCGGTCATGGGGGGCCAGCCGTTCGTGCCAGAGTTACTGCGGCTACCACAACCACGCCGGCAGCCTCTACTACGCCGTCATGCCCTATCCGAGTTGCGACGGTTGTCTGGGGGGCATGGCCGTGTTCGACGCGCTCACGTGCACCAGCTCCCACGAACTGTGCGAGGCGATCAATGACCCCGTGCCCGGCTCCGGCTGGTACGACGATACTCATGGCGAGATCGGCGACATCTCCGCCTGGAACTTCACGCACGTCGCCGGTTACAACGTCCAGCTCGAATGGTCCAACCAACAGGGCAAATGCGTGTAACCTTCCTCGCGCTCGCGGCTCCATCCCCACAGGCCATCGAGCCGTGCGATGAAACGAATCCTGATTGTGGGCGGTGTGGCCGGCGGCGCCAGCGCGGCGGCGCGGGCGCGCCGACGGTGTGAGTCGTGCGAGATCACCGTCTTCGAACGCGGGCCGCACGTCTCGTTCGCCAACTGCGGCCTGCCCTACTTTGTCGGCGGCGAAATTGTCGAGCCGGACGCGCTGCTGGTGCAAACCCCGGAGACCCTCCGCGCCCGGTTCAACCTCGATGTCCGCGTCCATACCGAGGTGGTGGCGATCGACCGCGCCGCCCGCCAGGTCCGGGCCCGCGAAATCCACTCCGGACGCGTTTACGACGCACCTTACGACGCACTGATCCTCTCCACCGGCGCCGCCCCGTTGCGCCCCCCCATTCCCGGGATCGAGCGCCCGAATCATTTTGTCGTTCGCAACATCCCCGACGTTCAGCAAATCATGGCTTGGTCCAAGGGCTGCGCCTCCGGCAAATCCTCCGCGCCGACGGCGACCCCCGGCGGCGCCGACGCCCGGCCCCCTGGCAACCGTTGCCGCGCCGTCGTGGTGGGCGGCGGCTACATCGGCCTCGAAATGGCCGAGCAACTGCGCCGGCGCGACTTCCACGTCACCCTGGTCGAGGCCCTGCCGCAGGTGATGACCCCGCTCGACCCGGAGATGGCGGCCTGGTTGCACCAGGAATTGCGCGCCCACGGCGTTTCCTTGCACCTGAATGATCCCGTCGTCGCCTTCGAACCCCCGACCGCGGAGGAGCCTGCCCGCGCCTCGATTGTCGTGCTCAAGAGCGGCCGCCGCCTGCCCGCCGACTCGGTCATTCTCGGCCTGGGCGTCAAACCGGAGATCGGCCTGGCTCGCGCCGCCGGACTGGAGATCGGCGAACGAGGCGGCATCCGTGTCAATGAGCACCTGCAAACCAGCGATCCGTACATCTGGGCCGTCGGCGACGCTATCGAGGTCCGTGATGCCGTCACTGGCCAATGGTCCCTGATCCCGCTGGCCGGCCCGGCCAATCGCCAGGGCCGCATCGCCGCCGACAATATTCTCGGGCGTTCCGCGCGCTACGCGGGCACGCTGGGCACC
>JAGWYX010001048.1 GCA_018969165.1 Verrucomicrobiota bacterium | reverse complement strand
CCGAGGATACACTCCTACCCGCACGCCTAGCCCCAGGGCAAATTGGCCGCTGGCAAACTGTATTCTATCCCAGGGTCTGGTCAGTAAGACACGCCGAACCTGAAGGGCCGATCTGACTTGAGGTCTGAGCCGCCCTTTGCTGGAAGGTCGGAATTGACGCCGGCCACGGCCCGGGCGCAAATTGTCGCAAGATGCATGGACACCCGAGGCCACCGATGACTCGTCGTCAATTCCTTCGTCGGACCGCGCTCCTGGCCGCGACGCTCACCGTCGCCCCGCGGGTCCGCGCCGCGGCCCCGGTGATCCGGCCCGATTACGACGGGATGTTGCGCGCGCGTGGCCGTCGCGAATTCGTCCTGGGCCTGTACGAGGCCCCCAAGGGCGAGGGGAGGTTACGCGAGGCCCGCGAAGCCGGCTTCAACCTGGTTCAACGCAGCCCCGTCCGCGCCGCCTATGACGAGGCGCATTCACTTGGATTGCGGGGCTGGAGCGCGCTCGGCTCGCTGCCAGCGGCGGACCGCGCCGGGGCGGAGGCCCGGATGCGGCAAACCATCGAGGACCTGCGCACGCACCCGGCCCTGTTGTTCTGGGAAACCGAGGACGAGCCGACGTTCGTCTGGAAGGAGCCGCTGCGATTGCGCACGCCCGCCGCCCAACTCATCGAGACGGCGGCGTTCATCCGCCGACTCGACCCGGTTCACCCGCTCTATCTCAATCACGCGCCAACCAACCTGATTACGACGCTGCGGACCTATGATCCCGCCGCGGACATCGTGGCGACGGACATTTATCCGGTCATCCCGCAAGGCATCCGTACGCAATACGCCCTCTGGCCCGACGGTCGCCAAGGGGATTTTCTCAACCCGACCATTAGCCAGGTCGGGCAATACGCCGACAAGATGAGCGCCGTGGCCGGCCCGGGCCGGGCGGTCTTCCTGGTGCTGCAGGCCTTCGCGTGGGAAGATCTCCGCGAGAAGGACCGCGACCCGGCGATGGTGCGATACCCCAACCAGGCCCAGCTTCGCTTCATGGCCTGGCAATGCGTCGTTCATGGCGTCAACGGCCTCCTCTGGTGGGGCTTGAGCCATACCCCGCCGGAAACGACCCTGTGGAATGACCTGCAGACCGTCGTCCGCGAATTGGCACAGGTCCAGGATGCACTCGCTGCTCCGCCAGTTAAATTGCCACTGCAAGTCACCTACCACGACACCGGTCATAGCCTGGACCGCGGCCTCGAATGGTTGGCGAAGCCACTGGGCCGCGACACGCTCCTGATCGCCGTCAACGCCGACGCCTGCCCGGTGGACGCGACCTTCGGGGGGCTCGACCGTTTCCGCCAATGCACAGCGGTCATCGGGCTCCCGGCGACGGCGTGGGCCCACGGCCAATTGCGCGAGCGCTTCGAGCCGTTCGGCACGCGGGTCTGGCGGTTGAGTTGATCGCGGATTTTGGATTTCAGATTGTAGATTGAAAACGCCCGGCCCATTCAGCTCGTCACTACCCGCCCGCCGACCGCACGCTTCAATCTACAATCTAGAATCCGCGATCTAAGCTCTGCGAGTTTCCCTCCCACCCCGCCGGTCGGGCCCGGACGACCCCAAAAAGAACCCCTTGACACACTGTGACTATCTGG
>JAGWYX010000126.1 GCA_018969165.1 Verrucomicrobiota bacterium | reverse complement strand
GAGTCATGGCCGAATGCTCGACCGAGGCTGAGCCGGCGATTCCTGAGCGCGGAGTCTGGTTGGTCACCGGGGGCGCCGGCGGTTTGGGCCGGGTTTTCGCCCGCTGGCTGGCGGAGGAGGCCAAAGCGCGAATCGTCCTGGTTGGCCGCTCGGCGGAGAATGAGAGCATCGCGGGCTTGCTGGAAGAGTTGCGGGAGCGGGGTGGAGAGGCCGTCTATGTGCGCGGGGATGTCGGTCTGCGAGAAGATGTCCACTGGATCGTGGCCCAGGCCAGAGAGAAGTTTGGGCGGCTTGACGGCATTCTCCACGCGGCGGGTGTGATCGGCCGAGGGGCGTTGGCGAGCGTGACCATGGATGAAATTCGGTCGGTCCTGGCGGCTAAGGTCCGAGGGTCCGTCTATCTGGACGAGGCAACCACCGGCGATCCGCCTGCGTGGTTCGTGGTGTTTTCGTCCCTGGCCGCCTTGGTCGGGCTTTCGGAGGCGGGTGGTTACGCCGCGGCGAACGGATTCCTGGACGCTTTCGCGGAGTGGAGGCAGGGGGCACGAGAGGGGCGGACGTTGTCGATCAACTGGCCGCAATGGCAAGGCGTCGGGATGCGTTTCGGCGACGCGGCCTTGGAACGAAGATGGGAGAACTGGCTGCGGTCGGCCCAAGGCATTGTGCCGATGGATCCGGCCACGGGGGTTCGCGCGATCAAGCGGGCGCTCGGTTCGGGTGCGACGCGCTGTGCGGTCGTGTTGGGCGAAGCGGAAAAACTGGCGACCAGTTTGCGGCGAGGCATGGGATTATTTCCGGCGAACAGCCTGAAACCCACCGAGTCTGAAAGGTCCGCAGGGCATGAAGGCGGGATGGGCGAAGGACAGTTGGTCGAGATGATGAAAGGGCACATTCGAGCCCTGCTGCAAGTGAGGGAGCGCGATCTCGATCCGGAGGTTAATCTCACCGAATTCGGTTTCGATTCCATCACGCTGAAGGCATTGGCGCAGAAGTTGAGCCAGCAACTCGGGGTGGACGTAAGTCCGAGCCTGTTTTTCGCCCATCCGACGATGGCCGCGCTCTCCCGGCACTTGCTGGAAGCTCACCCGGCCATGAAAGAATTCGAGCGCGGTCCGGCGCCGAAAGCAGAGGTACTTCCGCCGGGCCGCAGCACGGCGCAGGTTGTCGGCCCGGCGGGCTCCGGACCTGCCGATGCGCCGATTGCGATTGTCGGCATGCACGGGATTTTGCCCGGCTCGCCCGACCTGGCGGCCTTTTGGCGGCATCTGGCAAACGGGGATGACCTGATCACGGAAATCCCGGCGGAACGATGGGACGCGACGGCCTATTTTGGCGACATCACCCGGGCCCTGGACAAGACGAATTCGAAATGGGGCGGGTTCATCGCCGGGGTGGACCGGTTCGACGCCCGGTTTTTCGGCATTTCGCCGCGTGAGGCAGAGCTGATGGATCCGCAGCACCGTTTGTTTCTCGAAGTCGTGTGGCGAACGCTGGAGGCTGCCGGTGAGTCGCCGTCGGGACTCTCGGGCCGGCGGGTAGGGGTTTTCGCCGGGGTGCAGTTCAATGACTTTCAGGAAGTGCTGGCGCGGGCGGGCGCGTCCCACGCGTTCGCGGCGACCGGCAACGGGCACGCGATGATGGTGAACCGCGTGTCGTATCTCCTGAACCTGCGCGGTCCAAGCGAGGCGATTGACACGGCGTGTTCCAGCTCGCTGGTGGCGCTGAACCGGGCGGTGCAAGCGTTGCGCCGGGGCGAGTGCGAGGCGGCTTTGGTGGGCGGCGTGAGTCTGCTGCTCAGCCCAGGCACCTACCTGGCCGCCGGCCAAATGGGGGTGCTGTCGCCGACGGGACGGTGCCGAACGTTCGACGCGTCGGCGGATGGCTATGTCAAAGGCGAGGGCGTGGCGGCGTTGTACCTGATGCCGCTCGCGACCGCACAGCGGGGAGGGTATCCCATCGCCGGCCTGATCCGGGGCATCGCGGTCAACCACGGAGGCCGTGCCCAGTCGCTCACCGCGCCCAATCGAGAAGCCCAGCGTGAGGTCGTGGTCGAAGCCTGCCGATCGGCCGGCGTCGATCCGGCCACGATCGGGTACATCGAGGCGCACGGCACGGCGACGGAATTGGGCGACCCGGTCGAGGTGGACGCGTTGAGAGACGCGTTCGACGAGTTGGCCGGCCGGATCAAGAGCGGGCTCGACGCGACAAAGCGGCCCGCGTGGTGCGGTCTGGGATCGGTGAAGTCGAACATCGGCCACCTGGAACCTGCGGCGGGTATCGCCGGAGTGATCAAGGTGCTTTTGGCGATGCGGCACCAGGTTTTGCCCGCGACGCTTCATTTCCAGAAACTGAATCCGTTCATTCGATTGGAGGGCAGCCCGTTTTACGTGGTTGAAAAGAACCAGCCTTGGGAAGCCCCGAAGGACGCGCAGCGACAAATGCTCCCGCGGCGGGCCGGAGTCAGCTCCTTCGGGTATGGCGGCGCCAACGCCCATGTCTTACTCGAAGAAGCTCCGCCCGCGGCCGCGGCGTCGGACAGCCGCAAGCCGGCTTACCTGGCGACACTTTCCGCGAAGACGGAGACGGCCCTTCGCTCGCGTGCCGCGGAGCTCGATGCCTGGCTGCGCAATCAGGGGAATGGTGCGGACATCGCGTCCGTCTGTTACACGCTCAACGCCGGTCGGGCGCATTTTCAATGGCGGTGCGCGGTGGTTGTTTCCAGTGTCGAGGAGTTGCGGTCGAAACTGGTGGGCGAGTTATCCGCGAGGCAGGGGGTCCGCTCGCCCTTTGTTCCGGACGAGTCCATCGAGCGGTTATCAACGCTTCAGTCGGAAAGCGAATACCGGGCCGGCTTGGAACGGTTGGCCGAGTTTTATCTCCAAGGTGGGGATCTGAATTGGGGCCTGCTGCACCGGGACGAACCCCGTCGGCGGATCGAATTGCCCGGCTACCCATTCGAGCGTCAGCGCCATTGGCCCGCGCCGGCGTCCGGCGCCGGTGAGATCGCATGCGACACGACGGACGCTTGCCAGTTGACCTTGCACGAGCCTTGCTGGATTCCGGAGCCGCTGGGCCGCCACTCCACAATCCCGGCGAACGGCACGATCCTCGTGATCGGGACAGACGATGCTACCTTCGGCGTCCTGGCGAGCGCGTGGGCGGAATTGGGGTCGGCACGAGTTGTTCGCCTGGTTTCTAGTGCCGACGCAGCGCGACGAGGCGAAACCTCAGTCGCCGTCCGGTTGGACGACCGCGAGGCAATCGAGACGTTTGTCCGAGGGTTGCAGGCGCAGGACCGGCTGCCGGTGGCGATCGTCTGGCGCCTGACAGCTCCTCCCGATGGCGGTTCGTCAGCCGATCTGACGGCGCTCTTTTACCCGGTGCAAAGGCTGGCACAGGCGTTGGTGACAATCGCTCCGACCCAGCCGGTCCGTTGGTTGCTGTGGTCGGTCAGAAACTCGTCCGAACCGGATTCGCCTTCGGTTTCTGCCTTCTCCGCCTGGTTGCAGACGCTCCGGCTCGAGCATCCGAAGCACGTGGGCTGCTGGGTGTGTCTTGTATCCGGGACCGAACCTTGGCGATTTTCTGAGAGCGACGCCGCCAGGCTGTTGGCGGAGGTAGGCGCCGCGGAGGAAGGCGCCATCGAGGTTCGTTGGCGCGACTCGGTGCGCGAGGCAAAGCGATTCCGTCCGATCGCCGTGGGGACGCGACGAAGCGGGTCTGCTTTGGCGCCGTGGCGCGAGCGTGGGGTTTATCTCATCAGTGGTGGCGGCGGCGGGCTGGGCCTGGTGCTGGCGGAGTTTCTGGCTCGGCGGGCGGGGGCGCGGTTAGTCCTGGTGGGCCGGTCCGAGTTGGACGCGGGGCGTTTGCGGCGGCTCGAGCAAATCCGTGCCTTGGGGGCCGAAGTCGAGTATTGGCGAGGCGACGTCGCGAACACCGACGAGGTGACGAACATGATTCGGAAAGCCAAAGGGCGTTTTGGCGCGATTCACGGGGTGATTCACGCGGCCGGTGTGATTGACGACGCTTTCCTGACGCGCAAATCCGATGCCTCGGTCCGGGCGGTGCTCGCGCCAAAGATCGCCGGTGTGGTGGCGTTGGACAAAGCCCTGGCGTCGGAACCGCTGGATTTCTTCGTCCTGATGTCGTCGGTTTCGGTGGTTTGGGGAAGCGCGGGTCAGTGCGATTACGCGTACGCCAACGCCTTTCTGGACGGATTCGCTCAGCAGCGTGAGGCGTTGCGCGCCGCCGGCCGGCGCCATGGGCGGACCCTTTCGCTGAACTGGCCACTCTGGGCTGACGGCGGGATGACGGTGGATGGCGCGATAATCGAGACCATGAAGGACGCGCACGGCTTGGTTCCGCTTCCCGCGGCCGTGGGGACTGAGGCTCTGGAGGAGTGTTTGCTAACTAATAGTTCGCAAATCCTGGTCCTTTATGGGGTGCCCCGGCGAGGCGCCGCCTCCGGTGGAAAAACGGCGAGTGCCGGCGCGGAGTTCGACGCAGGTTCACTGCTGTTCTGGCTGCGGACGATTTATGCGGAGGAGAGCAAACTTCCGCTGGCCGAGGTGACGCCCGACGAGTCGTTTGGCGTGTTGGGGATCAATTCCATCCTGGTCCATCAACTCAACCGGCGTTTGGCGTCCTACTTCCCGGCATTCTCGCGGACCGTTTTCTACGAGCACGAGAATCTGCGGTCGGTGGCGGCGCGCCTGGCATGGGAGTATCCAGGAGTGGTCAGCGAAACGACCGCATCTTCCGCGAAATGCGACGAGTCGAGCAAGCCGATCCCTCTCACCGTTGGCCCGTCCCTCCCGATGCGAGCGCACGACGGGGCGACGGACGACATCGCCATCATCGGGCTCTCGGGCCGTTACCCTGGTGCGCCCACGCTGGAGGCGTTTTGGCGGAATTTGCGCAACGGGGTGGAGTCGATTACGGAGATACCCGCCGATCGGTGGGATTGGCGACAACACGCCGGAACGGATCCGGCGGCGGTGAAACAGGGGAAAAGCTATTGCCGCTGGGGCGCATTCCTCGAAGGGGTCGATCAATTTGATCCGTTGCTATTCCGGATTTCTCCACGGGACGCCGAGACGATCGATCCCCAGGAGCGCCTCTTTCTCCAGATCGCCTGGGCGACGGTGGAAGACGCGGGATACTCGCCCGAGGGATTGAACGAGATCGCCCGGCGGCGGGGCGGGAAGGTCGGCGTGTTCGCGGGCGTGACCAAGAACAGTTATTTGCTGCACGGCCCGGAGCAGGCCGCGCAGGGCAACCCGGTTTTCCCCAGCTCGCTGCCGTGGTCGATTGCCAACCGCATCTCCTACACGTTGGATTTGCGCGGGCCGAGTTGGTCCGTGGACACCGCCTGCTCGTCCTCGCTGACGGCGATCCACCAGGCGTGCGAGAGCCTGCGACGAAGCGAGTGCGCGGTTGCGCTTGCCGGAGGGGTGAATCTCTACCTGCATCCGTCCACGTTCGCCGGCCTCTGCCAGTTGGGGATGCTTTCAACCGATGGCAAGAACCGCAGTTTTGGGGCGGGCGGCCAGGGATTCGTTCCCGGCGAAGGGGTTGGCGCCGTGTTGCTGAAACCGTTGCGGGCGGCCGAGGCGGATGGCGACCACATTTACGGTGTGATCAAGGGGAGCGCGGTCAATCATGGCGGCGCGACGAGCGGCTACACGGTGCCGAACCCGGTCGCGCAGGCCGAGGTGGTTCGCGAGGCATTGGACCGGGCCGGAGTCGATCCGCGAGAGGTTAGCTATGTTGAAGCGCATGGCACAGGCACGGCGTTGGGAGACCCGATCGAAGTCGCCGGCCTGACCAAAGCCCTCGGAACTCCGCCGAGCGACGGGCCGCGCTGTGCCCTGGGATCGGTCAAATCGAACATTGGCCATCTGGAGGCGGCCGCGGGGATCGCGGGCTTGACGAAAATCCTGCTGCAAATGCGCCACCGCGAACTCGCCCCCACGTTGAACGCGGTCCCGGCCAACCCGGACATTGATTTCGAGCGGAGTCCGCTCAAGTTGCAGACCGAGTTGGCCCCTTGGGTTCGGATTCGGAGGGCGCTGGCTGGAGGGGAGCGGGATTGCCCGCTCCTGGCCGGCATCAGTTCGTTTGGGGCGGGCGGCGCCAACGCGCACCTTGTGGTCGAGGAGTATCGCCAGCCGGCGACCCCGGCCGCGCCGGAGGAACCGGTCTTGATGATTCTATCGGCGCGAACGGACGAATGCCTCAAGGAAAGTGCCGAGAAACTGGCCAATTGGCTGGAGACCCATCCAGAGGCCAACCTGGCGGATGTCGCGTACACCCTCCAGGTTGGCCGGCAAATCATGGAAGAACGCGTGGCGATAATGGTGCGCTCCCGGGGCGATGCGACGACGGCGCTGCGGCGGTTCGGTTGTTCCAAGGCGGACGAGGCCTGTGTGGCGCGGAATGGCGGCGACGCCGGAGCAGCTACCGTCAAATCATTGCTGACCGGGGAGGAAGGGCGGGTGTTTCTGGCCGGCGTGTTCGCGCGGCGGGATTGGGAGAAGTTGGGCCGACTCTGGGTCGATGGCGCGGCCGTTGACTGGGCGAGCCTCTACACCGGTCGAGAAATGCGCCGCGTGTCGCTTCCGACTTATCCTTTCGCGCGCGAGCGGTATTGGATTGCGACCAGGAACGCCGGTGGCATCAGCCCGGTGGCCCCCGACAGCCCGGGCCCGTCGTCCATGGAGAGCTTGCTTTCGCGACCGCGCATGAATCGAGGCCCTGAATCGAGGCACCTCCTCTCCGGCCCTGCGGGCACCCTCTCCTCCGCTGGCAGCGGAGGAGAGGGGCGGGGAGAGGCGACGGCTGTCTCCACCCCGTTCATGGGGAGCGGCCGCGGCTCCGGAGAAACAAGCGTCGAGACGACGCTGAGCACCGACCTGTTCTTCGTGGACGACCACCGGTTGAACGGCGCGGCGGTTTTGCCGGGCGCGGCCTATCTGGAGATCGCGCGCGCGGCGGCCGAGCGCCAGACCTCGGGCCGCTCGGTGAATCGAATCCGGGACGTGATCTGGGCGCGCCCCGTCCTAGTGGCCGATCAACCCGTCACGCTTGAGACGGTGCTGCATCCAACCCAAGGAGCAGTCCACTTCGAGTTCTACACGGTGGACTCGGGGGATCGGCGGTGGCACGGGCAAGGCGAACTGGATTGGGACGCGCCAACCACGACTCCCCTCCGGCGAGACCTGGGGGCGCTGCAGAGCCGGATGCGGCGCCGGTTTGACGCTGAGACCATCTATCTCCGCTTTCGTGAAATGGGCCTCGCTTACGGTCCGCGTCTGCGGCGACTGGAGTGGATCGCGTTGGGGGAAAACGAAGCTTTGATCCGCATCCGAAGGGCCGACACGCAGGGCCCAGACGCAGGCTACATTTTGCATCCCGGTGTCCTCGATAATGTTTTCCAGAGCGTCATCGCGTTCGCGTTGGAAGGCGGAGCGGGCGGGCCTGCAGCCCTGCCTTTCAGTGTGGACGAGGTTTGCTGGCTGGGCGCGCTCCCGGAGGATTGCCACGTTTATCTCCGGCCGTCGGAAGAGGCTCGGCGCAAAAACCTGGCTCGGTACGACATGGATGTGATGGACGATGCCGGAACCGTCGTCGGTTGGGTGCGGGGTTTTACGGCCCCACTTTCCGAGGCGTCGCAAACCGGCTTGCGTTTGTTCACACCGGCATGGGTGAAAGCCGAAGCACGAGCTTTTCGCCCCGGTGGTGTCTCCGGGCTGATCATGTTCGACGAAGACGATCTGAGGGTTGACCAGGTGCGGCAGGTCCTGGGACCCGCCACGCCCGTCATCCAGGTGAAACCGGGAGACTGTTTCGCCGAGTTGGCAGCGGGCCGGTTTGTGATCAATCCGACCAACGGCGGTGATTTTTCCCGCTTGCTTGCAGCCCTGACGAACCAATCGGCGCCCGTGTCGCACGTGCTCCAGTGCTGGACCCTGGGCATCTCGATCGGAAGCGACAGTGACGACGACACGGTGAAGCGATGCCTGGCGTATGGGTTCCACGCGGATGTCGAGTTGCTCAGGGCATGGCTGCGTGCCCGGGGCAGGGGCCTGACCCTGGTCCATGTGTGCCCATCGATCCTGGGCGGATTCGTTGCCGGCCTGGGCCGGACGGCGCGTTTGGAGATGCCGGATATTTGCTATCGCGTGATCGAGGTGCGTGGATTCGTAAACGGCAACTTCGCAAAATGCGTCCTGGCGGAACTCGGCGACATCGGCCCTGACGGTGTGCCCGAGGTGATCTGGGACGGCCCGGAACGCCGAGTGAAAAGGCTCCAGCTGTTTTCGATGAGCGAGGCGTCCTCCATGTCGCCCGGACTCAGGCAAAGCGGGGTGTACGTGATTACCGGCGGCTGGGGAGGA
>JAGWYX010000125.1 GCA_018969165.1 Verrucomicrobiota bacterium | reverse complement strand
AATCGAATTGATCGGACGAGACCTCGACCGGCGCCTCGGCGGCGGCCGGGGCGTTGGTCGGCGGCGGCCGGTGGATGAGCGTTTGGACCGCGTTCGAAATGAACAGGTGTGTCTCCTCCAGCCGCAGTTGAAATCCGCGGCCCCGAATATCGAAACGCCGGTCGGCGGTGTAGGCGTGGAAATCCTTGGGCGACCATGCCAGGTGATCCTGGTCGTCATAAACGCACTCGACCGGCTCGGCGATCCACGCGACGCTCCCGTCGTCGCGATAGGTGGTCAGATGCGGGCGGATGAGGACTGGCCGGCCATCGGGGAGCGAGGCTACGTCTTCGCTCGTCAGCAGCGCGCTCTTCTGGCTGCGCCGGTTGAAGGTGACCGCCTGAAAACGGCTGGCGGCATTGGTGGCGCGGGCGGCCGGTGGCGCGGGCGCCGAAACCGGCCTGGGCTCCGATGGGGGCGACGGGCGGCGGCAGCCGGCCAGCCATACCAGCGCGGCAGCGGCCAACAGCCCGAAACCCGGCCGCCCAAACGGCCGCCAGGGCCTCGCCGGCAGCGAGTTGGTCGTCGGTCGGCTCATGCGGTCAGGTGGAGTAATCTGCCACCAACGGCACCCATTTCTTTTGCGTCTTCAAAATCAATTCCGCAATTTCTCGCACCGCGCCGTGGCCCCCCGGGTTCCGCGTCACGTAATGCGCCAGACGCCTGGCCTCGGGCCGGGCGTCGCCGACGGCCACCGCCAGCCCCGCCCGTCTCAGCATCCCCAGGTCCACGATGTCGTCGCCCACATAGCAGACCTGGCGCCATTCCAGGCCGGCCTGGGCCAGGATCGCCTCGCCGGCCGCCACCTTGTTGTCCTGCGCCTGGTGCAGGTAGTCCACCCGCAAATCCTGCGCGCGCAACTCCGTCGCCGGCGACGGCCGGTTCGAAATCCAACCAACCCGAATCCCGGCCCGCTGCAGCAAGCGGAGGCCCAGGCCATCGCGGATATTGAAGCGTTTCATCTCCCGGGCGCCGCCCATGTACACCGCCCCGTCGGTCAACACACCATCGACGTCGCACAGAAACAGCCGCACTCGAGCGCAGCGGGCCCGCAATCCCTCCCTCCGCCAACCTCGAACTTCCCGTTTCATGGTTTCAGGGAACCGCCTGCCGGAGGCGCAGCAATCCCTCGAGCAAACGCGCCATCGCCCCCAGCGGAATCATGTTCGGACCATCGCTCAATGCCCGGTCCGGTTCCGGATGCGTTTCCACGAACACCCCATCGGCCCCGGCGGCGACGGCGCAACGGGCCAGCACCGGCGCAAACTCCCGTTGCCCACCCGAGCACTCGCCCCTCGCCCCCGGCAATTGCACCGAATGCGTCGCGTCGAAAATCACCGGGAACCCGAGCTGCCGCAAAATCGGGATCGCCCGCATGTCCACCACCAGGTTGTGATAGCCGAAGCTCGTTCCGCGTTCGGTCACCAGCAGTCGGCGGCCGCCGGCGGCGACGGCTTTCGCCACCACCTGGCCCATTTCCACCGGCGAGAGGAATTGTCCTTTCTTCAAGTTGACAATCCTGCCCGTCGCCACCGCGGCGCTGATCAGGTCCGTCTGGCGGCACAGGAACGCCGGGATTTGCAGCACATCGGCGACCTCGGCGGCGGCGCGGGCCTGGTCCTCCGTGTGCACATCCGTCAACACCGGCACGCCCAACTCCGCGCGGACCCTGGCCAGCACCTTCAAACCCGCCCCCAGCCCCGGTCCGCGATAGGACCGACCGGAAGTGCGGTTGGCCTTGTCGTAGCTGGCCTTGAACACGTAGGCAATCCTCAACCGGCGACACACCGTGTCCAAGTGGCCGGCGACCTTCAGGCAGAGCCGTTCGCTCTCGATCACACACGGGCCGGCGATCAAGCTCAGCCGGCGCGTGTCGGTCAAGGACTGCCAGAGTTGGAGGGCGCTTTTCGGCACCCCGGAGTTCTACCAGCCGCCCGGGCGGATGTAAACGCCCGCAACGCCGGCAATAACTGTTGACCCTGCCGAGGCGGGTTGTTACCGTGCGCGCGGTGAGGCTCTCGCCCCGGGCCCGGACCTGCGTCGTCCCCGTCGCTGGACGCAGCCGGAAGACTCGACGCAGCACCCGGGTCTCACCCGCGGTTCCAGTCCGGTCGGGTGGCGCTGCGAGGCGACCGTTCGGTCCCCCTCGGACGGGGGGAGACGCCGCGGCAGGCAGAGGCAAAGTTTATGCGACACACGATTTCCATCCTGGTCGAAAATAAATTCGGCGTCCTGACGCGCGTCGCCGGCCTGTTCAGCGGCCGGGGCTACAACATCGATACCCTCAACGTCGCCCCGACGCAGGACGCGGCCACCTCGCGCATGACGGTGGTCACCCGCGGGGACGACCCCACCCTCGAGCAGATCGTCAAACAACTCAACAAACTCACCGAGGTCCTCAAAGTCCAGGATTTCCGCGAAGACGAATACGTCGATCGCGAGCTGGTGCTGGTCAAGGTGGCGGTGGACTCCAAGGCGCGCGCCGAGGTGATGCAAATCACCGATATTTTCCGCGCCAAGATCGTGGATGTGCAGCCCAAATCCCTGACCATCGAGGTCACGGGCAATGAAAGCAAAGTCGAGAAATTCATCGACCTGATGAAAACCTTCGGCGTGCTGGACCTGACGCGCACGGGCAAGGTCGCCCTCCCGCGGAAGTAAGCCCGGCGACGCCCCACCCCCAAAATCCCAACCCCCCAAGGCCAATCTGGCAAACCCAACCGTGACGGGTGGAACGGCAAACGTCCCGCGTCCAACCTGTCACCTCATCCCCGGAACCCAACCCATGCCCGCTAAAGTCTATTCCGATCAAGATGCCGACCTCGCCGTGCTTCGCGGCAAAACCCTCGCCGTCCTCGGCTTCGGCTCCCAAGGCCACGCCCATGCCCTCAACCTCAAGGACAGCGGACTCCAGGTCATCATCGGCCTCTATCCCGGCAGCCCGTCAATCCCCGTCGCCCAGGAGATGGGCTTCGAGGTCGTCTCGACCGCCGAGGCGGTGCGCCGCGGCGACGTGATTTTCCTGGCCTTGCCCGACACCAAACAGCCCGGCATCTACCAGCGCGACATCGCCCCGAACCTGACGGCCGGCAAAACCCTCCTGTTCTCACACGGTTTCTCCATCCATTTCAAAACCGTCGTTCCCCCCAAGAACCTCAACGTCATCCTCGTCGCCCCCAAAGGCCCCGGCCACATCGTCCGCCGACAATATACCGAGGGCAAGGGCGTGCCATCCCTGATCGCCGTGTACCAGAACCCGGGTAAACTGGCCAAGCAGATCGCCCTCGCCTGGGCCAAGGGCATCGGCGCCACCCGCGCCGGCGTCATCCAAACCACTTTCCGCGAGGAAACCGAGACCGACCTCTTTGGTGAACAGACCGTTCTCTGCGGCGGCGTCAGTGCCCTGATCCTGGCCGGCTACCAAACCCTGGTCCAAGCCGGTTACCAGCCCGAGATGGCTTACTTCGAATGCCTGCACGAGCTGAAGTTGATCGTGGACTTGATCAACGAGGCCGGCATCAGCGGCATGCGTTTCTCGATCTCCGAGACCGCCAAGTGGGGCGATGTGAGCGTCGGCCCGCGGATCATCGATGCCGGCGTCAAACGACGGATGAAGGCCGTGCTCAAAGACATTCAAAGCGGCAAGTTCGCCCGGGGCTGGATTCGGGAATACCAGGGTGGCTACCGGCGCTACCAGGCCCTCCTGAAAAAGGGACAGCAGCACCCGATCGAGAAGGTCGGCGCCCGCCTGCGCGGCTTGATGCCCTGGATGAAAAAACGCTCGATCAAGGGCGTCCAGGCCGCCTACTAGAGTCCTTGAACCGCGGGACTTGCTGGCAAAGGTGACCTGAGGTCGGAGGCGCGCCTCGCAGGGGCAGGGGCACCCGGCGCAACTAACAAATCGCGGTGGTGTTTGAGTCTGAAATGCGGTAGCTTATCGCCATGATTCGTTTTGGCACTTCGATCTGCCTGGGGCTCGGGTTGCTGACGCTCGCGGAAGTCGTCCGTGGCTCCATCGCCCAAACCAATGCCAGCAATCCATACCTGGTGATCGTGGATCGGAACGCCTTCGGGTTGAAACCGCCGCCACCCCCGCCGGAACCGAAAGTCAATAAACCGCCCGAGAACCACACCGTCAAGTTCACTGGCATCTCCCGCGATGCGACCGGCAGAAAGGCCTACCTCATCGTTCAGGATCCGGTCAAACCAGGGCAGCAACCCACCCCGCAGTACTACTGCCTGGCCGAGGGCGAGCGTCAGGGTGATATCGAGGTCAAGGCCATCAACGAAGCGGCCGAAACCGTCACCATCCTCAACGGCAACGAGACCCTCACTCTGAACTTCAAGGACCACGGGAACACCGCCTCCCCACAGCCGGCGGCACCTCCGCCGCGCCCGGGCGCCCTGCCAGGCGCGCCCCCGGCCCCCGGTGTTCCGCCTGCCCCCGGGCTGGCCTATCCGCCGGGGTATCGCGGCTATCCCCCGGGTCGCACCCCTGGCACCGGGCCTTCCCAGGCCGTCAACGCCGCCGCGGGTGCTGACTCGATGAGCCAGACCCTGCCGACCCGCGACCTGCGCACCATGACCGGAGTACCCCAAGCCGTCGCCGCGACCCCCCAGGTACAGGCCCCGCTGCCGGTAAACCCCGACGCGCAGAAGGCTCTCATGCTCATCAATTCGCAGATCAATGCCGGCGGCGGTTTCCCCCCGTTGCCGCCTCTCGAATGAGCCGCGTCACCGGTTTTGGCCGTTGACGAAAGCTCCTTTTACCTCGACAATAAGCTCGACCACCGAGCCTGATCCAGGCCCGCCACCGCGGAACCCTGCGCTCAGTCCACGGGGCAAAGTCCGCATCCATGCTGCGTCCGCGATTGATCCTGATTGTTGTCGCGGTTGCGGTGACGGGGTTGGCGGCGGCCATGATCTGGCGCCCGCGGCCACCTGTCGCGCAACCGCTCCTGGGGGATCCGTCGGCCGCCCTGTTCCAGCAGTTCCAGACCCGGCTTTGGCCGCTCTTCACCCGGGGCGGCGACCACAGTTGCGTCGATTGCCATGACGCCGACAACGATTCGGACCTCCACTTTCTGAGTGATCCCGAGAGCAGCTTCAAAATGCTGATCGAGAAGGGCTACTTTGCGGCCAGCGGACCGGACTCGCTGCTGGGTCGCCTGAGTACCACGCATCCCAAACGGCGCATGCCTAAGAACGGGAAGCCCTGGACCCCCGCCGAAATCAAACGCCTCCGGGACTTCGTCGCCGATCTGAACCAACAGGTCAAAACCGCGGCCCGCCCTGACGAGCAATTCCCCAGCGCGCTGCTCACGCCCTACCACGGCCCGGTCTCGAGCGCCCTGGATAACCAGTTCATCTCCTACACCCAACTGCGCGGGAAGATTCGCACCATCTTCCACGACGACGGCGTTCGTAATGGTCACGATCTCTTCGAAGAAAACATCGGCCTGTTCGGTGGCGCCGACTTCACGACCCGGTTCAATGAATCCACCAAGGCCTCCGCTACCTTCCTGTCCGGGGTCGCGTTGATCGCGCGCGAAGTCGCCACCCGCGCTTACACGCGGAAAACCGGCCCCTTCGTCGGCCGGCCGGAACATCTCCCCTCGCCCCTGAGCCTCCGCGAGCCGGACGCCGCCTACACGGCCCAGATCACCCGGCTCTACCGGACGATCCTGTTCCGCTCGCCGTCCCCGGCTGAGATCCGCGAGGCCTTCGCCCTGCTACGGAACATCTATCAGCACCAGGATGCAATTCGCGCCAGCGACTACGACTTGAGCCTGCAGCTCACCGTTTCAGACCCGGCCACCGGCCTGCGGTCCACCCGCGCCCTTTCCATTCCCGTCAGCGGCCAGGCCATCGGGCTCTATCAGGAGTTGATGAATGAATCGGCTCCGGAATCCCCGCATGCGCTCGCTGCACACGATCCCCCGCCACCCCGCCACCCCGGCCAAAACGCCTCCGGCCGTATCGGGCAACATCGCCTGGCCCGGAGCTTCCGGTTTCGACCCGATGTTCCCGGTCAATGCTTCCGCCTCAGCAACGTCAACACCGTCGGCAACGTCTCCTTCCAGGCCCTGGAAATCCAGCCGCTGGATAACCCCGACACCAACGCGCTGCAACGCCTCACCGCCGCCAGCCCGCTCGTCCAGGCCGAAGGCGCCTGGAACCTCCAGGAGCAAAAAGGCTTCACCAGCTTCGACGACGAAAATAATGACAAGGGCGGCAGCACCATCACCGTGCCTATCTCCGTCCCCAAGGCCGGCCTCTATGCCATCACGGTGCGCTGGCGCCAGAGCGACAACAACGCCGACGGCATTCTGGCCGAAGTGGTCGCCCCCGGCCTGGATCAACTCACCCCGTCCCTGCTGCCGCCCCAATCGCCGCCCGGCCAAGCCGACTATCACATCGATGAGTCGATCGATACCCTTGCTTTTGCCGATCTGCAGGGCGATTTCCAGTTCGGACCCGACGATTATGTCGAACTCAGCAACCGCGGCACCCGCCGGCGAGTGACGGCCGACGCCGTCAAGTTCGTCCCGCCGACCGGTGGCCCCACGCTGGTCGTGGGTGCCGACGAGGCTGACGGCCACGATCAGTGGCAGGTGTACCGTGCCGGTGAGTTCGAGGCCTATAATAAAGTCGGCAAGCATACTTACGAAGACGGCAATGCGCACAAGGGCGACCTCCGGCTGCGCTACCGGCCTTCCCTCCGCGGCAACTGGAAGGCCGAGCGGTTCTATCACGTGCTGGTCGCTTACCCGGCCAAGCGCGACCAGGAACTTGCAACCCCCGTGATCGTCCGCGCCCGGAAATCCTCGCCCATCCTGCGGCTGGCCTACCCGGCGCACGCCCGCGCCGGCGCCAGCGTCCAACTGGATGCCTCGTCCACTTTCACCATCCAGGGCGGTGACCTCCGGTTCACCTGGGAACAGTTGGACGGGCCGGCTTTGCCGGTCAAGGATTGGCACGCCCCGGTCTTGCGCTTCGTGGCGCCGCGCCTCGAGCCGGAGCCGGTCGCCTGGGTCGCCCTGTGCCAGGCCCTCATGCGCCATCCTGATTTCCTGTTCACGCGGCCGCCCTCGATCGAGACCGTCCAGGCCGCCCGCGAAAAGCGCCAGCTCCAGTTGGTCAAGCTCGCCCTTGACCTGGTGGGGCGCCCGCCGTCGGCCTGGGAATTAAACCGGTTGGCCGACGGGGCCAGCCTCTCCAACCTGGCCGATTACTATCTCCAAACCCGCGAGTTCAAGGATTTCTATTTCCACCGCATCCGCCTCTATGTCGAAAGCCACGGAACCGAGACCCAGGACGAACCGGCGCGGCTCTGGTGCTATGTCGCGTTCCATGACCGACCGTTCCAGGAAATCCTCACCGCCGACTACACGGTCGATCCGCAGTGGCATCCGCAGCCGCGACCGGCCTATTGCGGTCACACCGGCGTGCTGACGACCCGCGGTTTCATCGAGGGCAAACCGGGCCTGCCGCATTTCAACTACGCGGCGCAGGTCGCCGAGTTGTTCCTCGGTTACGTGTTCGAAGTGCCGCCCGAAGTCGTTCAGCAGCGCGCCAACTCCACCGCCGCCAGCACCACCGACCCCAACTCGATCTGCTACTCCTGCCACAAAGTCCTTACCCCGCTCGCCTTCCAGCGCACCCGCTGGGATGACGACGGTCACTACCGTGTCCGCGACGAATACGGGTTGCCGATTGACGATACCGATAATCACCTGGTCCCCTCCTATCCGTTTGCCGGCGAAGGCCTGCAGGCTTTCGCTACCCAGGCCGTGCGCAAGGAACGATTCATCCGCGCGATGATTAATACCCACTTCACTTTCTACTTCGGCCGTGGCATCCGCTACGAAACTGACGAACGCGGCCTCTACAAACACCTCTGGGATGCCGTCCACACCAACCATTTTACCATCCGCGCCCTGATCCGTGCCCTCGTCACCTCTCCCGAATACCTCCAAGGCCGGCCGCAACCCGGACCCCCACCGCCACCCCCCCAACTCCAGGAAACCAAAACCGCGCCGATCACCGACCCCGGCGCGACGTCCGACCGGCCCGTCGCCGGGCTGTCGCTGCCCCAATCTGTCGCCCTCGCCGAAAACTGACCTATGAAACCCTGCCATGTCGCGCCCGAAGTCCGCTACGCCGCTCCTGACCACACTGACACCCAACTCCAGCGCCTCAATCGCCGCTCGTTTCTTCGTTCCCTGGGTGTTACCACCGCCGGCCTGACCTGTGTCGATTTCCTTGGCTATTTCTCGGCTTATGGCATGCCGCGTGAGGACAAGACCAGCGCCCTGGCCGCCCAAGCAGCCCTCGCGAATGCCAATCCTCACTTTCTCAT
>JAGWYX010001047.1 GCA_018969165.1 Verrucomicrobiota bacterium | reverse complement strand
GGAGGTTGCGTTCCGCCCCGGGCTGTCCGCGAACATCCTGCTCAAGACATTCAACGGCCAGGTCTATTCCGACTTCCCGGTGAGTTATCTGCCACCCGGCAAACCGATGAAGCAGACGAAGGACGGAAAGTTCATTTACAAGAGCAACGATTTCTACGGTGTCCGCGTCGGTGCCGGCGGACCGGAGCTTAAATTTGACGCGTTCAATGGCGACATCCGCATATTGAACCAGGAGAGTCTAATCCAAAGGAAGCGATTATGAAACACGTGTCCCAGCAAATTGTCATCGGGGGCTGCGCGCTCTGGCTGAGCGTTGCGGGCTTCTGCCAGGAGCCGCCGGTGGACCGCGTGTCTGTGCCGCTGAACGACCCATCACGGCCGGCTCTGGTAAAGGCGAGCCTGATGAGCGGCGGGATCACCGTCAAAGGTTACGATGGCAAGGAAGTCGTCGTCGAAGCCCGGCTGCGGCAACACCGGTCGGACGATGAAGATAACCCGGACCAGAAAGCCGGCGGGCTGAAGCGGATCGACGTCGCTACCACCGGCTTGACAGCGGAGGAAGAAGACAATGTTGTCTCGGTGAGCACCGGGCCGATGCGGCGTGGGGTTGATTTGGTCATCCGAGTCCCGTTCAAGACCTCGCTGAAGCTTGGTTGCA
This sequence comes from Verrucomicrobiota bacterium, assembly GCA_018969165.1. Taxonomy (GTDB): domain Bacteria; phylum Verrucomicrobiota; class Verrucomicrobiia; order Limisphaerales; family JAGWYX01; genus JAGWYX01. The sequence continues at coordinate 980 of JAGWYX010001047.1, read as the reverse complement.
TGAACGATGGGGAGGTTCTCGTCGAGAAGGTGACCGGAGAAATCGAAGCGAGCAACCTCAATGGTGGGGTGACGTTGAGGGATGTCTCCGGGGTCGTCGTGGCTCACTCGCTCAACGGTGTCGTGAACGTCAACCTGGACCGGGTGACGCCCGACAAGCCGATGTCCTTCAGCACCCTCAACGGCGATATTGACGTTACGCTGCCTGCGAAAATCAAGGCGAACGTCAAAATGGAGACGCAAAACGGGAGCATCTACAGTGATTTTGAGATTCAACTGAACACCAACGCACGCCAGCCGACGGTGGAGGATGGGCGCAAAGGCGGCGGTCGGTATCGAGTGGTGATCGACAAGGCACGGTTTGGTGCGATCAATGGCGGCGGACCGGAGTTTTATTTCAAAACGGTCAACGGCAACATCCACATCCGAAAAGGAAAATAGTGAGAACCGTGTCGGCCAACATTTCTGAAACAAACCGGATCGGATCAGGGTCTTATTTGGCGGGTTGGAAAACCGTCGATCGGTGTAAATTTTCCGAACCTAACCAGTCGGGCGAACGTTCGTCTAATGGGTAGAGATCGCTCGGCCAGAGTCGCCGTTGGCCGTGGCCAGAACATCGCAATCCGCATGAGTGCACAGTCGTTACTCCGCCTCGAAGGCATCAAGAAAGTGTTTTATACCGACGAAGTCGAGACCCACGCGTTGGCTGGGGTTCATTTGGAGGTCAACGCCGGTGAATTCGTCTGCATCGCCGGTCCATCCGGTTGCGGCAAATCGACCCTCCTGTCGATCCTCGGCCTGTTGGATTCGCCCACGGAAGGTTACTACACGTTGAACGGCCAACCGGTGGCCAGCCTCGAGCACGGCCGGCGGGCATGCATTCGCAATCGCGAGGTCGGCTTCATCTTCCAGAGTTTTAATCTCATCGGCGACTTGACGGTTTTCGAGAACGCGGAACTGCCGCTGACCTGCCGAGGGATG
>JAGWYX010001046.1 GCA_018969165.1 Verrucomicrobiota bacterium | reverse complement strand
CAGTGCGACCGCGGCACCCTGGCTGGCCGCGGCCCCCTGGCAGGCGAAAACCGGCAGCCGGTACTGCTCGGCGGCTCGCGTGATTGCGGGAAAACCAGCGGCACTCAGGTTGTCAATCACCTGCACCACCGCGTCCAGACTCCGCCCGCACAAGGCCAGGGCGGCGTCCGCCAGTTCGCTGGCGCTGTTGACCGGCACCGTGGTCACCGTCAGCCCGCAGCGATGGGCCTCGCGCACGAACAGGTCCTTGTTCGCGACGGAGTTGACTTCGGCCGGACAGAACAGGGTGCCCACTCGTTTGATGCGCGGAAACTGCGCCTGCAACAACTCGGCCATTTCCCGATACGGTCCTTGCGTGTACACGCCGGTCAGTCCCGGCCGATGGTCCGCATCGCTTCGGCCCGCGCCGACCACAAACGGATCGGCCACGACGGTAAACACGACGGGTGTATCCTGGACTTTGCGAAGGGCGGTTTGGAGGGTCGGCGTGCCGTAAACGACGTAGAGATCGGCGCCGGCGGTCCGGGCCGAATCAAAGAGCGACCCGAGTGCGGCCATATCGCCCTGGGCGCTCAAGGTCGCGATTTTGAAATCCATTCCGTCGCGCAATCCGGCGTCTCGGAGGCCGGCGCGGAATCCGCGCATGGCGTCCTCCACCATCACCGATTCGAGGTAAAGCAACTCGTAGAGTCGCGCCGTGCGCGGTCGAGCGACCTGGGCCCGGGGGACGGTCAGTGGCGCGACCCGGGTAAGGTCCCGCTCGACGTGGCCGTCCTCGCCGATGATTACCTCGGCGCGCGCGCAGAGTTCCTCCGGAAAGCGCCAGGGATCGCGCAGGCGCTGGAGCACCTGTCGATTCAACATGACGCGTTCGGGCATGAACTTGGTGATCACGAAACTGGCGGGGCTGGCGCCGTCCAGGATGGCCGCGGCGATGGCGCCGACACAGTGGCCCACTTCCCGATAATTGGCGCCCAGGTCGAACAGGGTGCCCTGGCTCACCTGGCCGCTGGCGTTCGAGAAGACCGGGAGGCGCGCGCGGGCGGCCGATTCGCACAGGGCGGCGGTTGCATTGAGCACGGTAACGTCGGCCCCGGTCCAAAATGCCTGCACCCCACGTGCCACGAGCGAATCGGCGGCTTCGCGGACGTCCTTGCTCTGGTCCACGTTGGCTTCGAGCAACTCGATCCCCAAGGCCCGGCAGACCACGCGCGCCTGGAGTGTGCAGGCCTCCGAGTTGCGTTCGGTCGGGTTCCACACCACGCCGACCACCTTTAGCTCGGGCCAGGCGCGCTTGGCGGCGCGGAAGATTTGTTCCACCGGCTGAAAGGTGCCGATCCCCGCCAGCCAGGGCGGCTTATTGGTCGAGTTCATCGCCCGGATGCCGACGCCGGCGCCGGCGGGATCGGTGACGGCGCCAAAAACGTGAACGGTGCGGCCGGCTTTATTGGCGTTGGCGACGCATTGCAGCGAGAGTGTGCTGATGGTGATCGCCATGGCAAAGTGGCCGTCGGTCATGCGGCTGGCCATTGCGTTGGCGGTGGGCAAATCGCCCTCGGCGCTGAACCGCTGCAGGGCCAGTCGTTCTCCGGCGCGATAACCCGCCTCCGCCAGTTGCTCGAGCACGCCGCGCTCGACT
>JAGWYX010000124.1 GCA_018969165.1 Verrucomicrobiota bacterium | reverse complement strand
CAAATTGGCCGCTGGCAAACTGTATTCTATCCCAGGGTCTGGTCAGTAATGCCGGCCCCCGTCCAACTCTCCGCCGCCGCGCGTCGCAGACCCGCGCTCCCAAAGGAGCTTGGCTGGTTCTGGCGTCTCTTTCCTCGGCAAGGACTCGCTAGCGTAAGCATTCTGCTTATTCGCCATTTCCTGGCCACCTTAGCTATGGCGGTCGGTCCTCCCAATAGGCGTGGTCCCGGGGCCGGCGTATTCTGCCTCCATGAACGCAAGCATACTCAAGTATCCGTGGTTCAAGAGGCAATTGGAGCGCGCCACCGCGCGGGCACTGCGCCCGCCCACTCGCGCGAGCCGTCTTCCCGCTCGGTCGGGCCCGCGGCGCGGCGGCTCCTGGGTTGGCCGCTGGCCGACCGGCGCCGCGCTTGTGTGGGTGGCCGGAATCCTCTTCGACCCGACGGCGATCCGTCTCTGCGGCGCCGATCCAAGACTGTTGGCGTCCGTCACGGCAGGCAGCGCGCCTGTCCCTCACGCCACCGCGCCCCAGCCCACCTATCTGCGGGATGTGTTGCCGATCTTCATGGGCAAGTGCGCCACTTGCCACAACGCCCAAAGCTCGATCTACAACTGGATGGATTACCCGACCGCCTATGAACACCGCTGGGAGATCAAACGCCGGGTCTGGGACAGTTGGCACGGCAGCTATTACAAGCAACCCATGCCCGCCGGCAATACCGCCGAATGCCTCTCCATGACCGAAGCCGATCGGGCCCTGATCAAGGCCTGGGTCGAGGACGGCGCGCTTCGCGGATCGCTCCCCGCCAGCGGCGGGTTCGCGTCGGAAACCGCCCGCCTCGAGCACGGCAAGCAACTCTTTACCACCATCTGCGCCCTGTGCCACCAACCCGACGGCCGGGGAATTGCCGGCAAGTTCCCGCCGCTGGCCGGCTCGGATTTCCTGAATGCCGACAAGGATCGGGCCATCAAAACCGTCCTCAACGGGCGGCAGGGCGAAATCCTTGTCAATGGTCAGACCTTTAACAACAGCATGCCTTCATTCCCGCTGAGCGACGAGGACATCGCCGCGGCCCTGACCTACGTCTATCACTCGTTCGGCAATTCAGGCCAACTGGTCAGCGCGACGGAGGTCAAAACCCTCCGGGGACAGAAGGACGATCAACCGGTCTCGAGCCCGGCCAGCGCGGTCGCCAAGGCCCCGCCCGAGAAGAATCCCTACGAGTGAACCGCGGCTCTCGCCGTCGCATCCGCCACCAGGTGCTCCCATGAAATGCCGAGTGTTTGTCGTCGAAGATCACCCGTTGATGCGACGGAGCTTCATCGAAACCATCCAACGCGAGAGCGACCTGACGGTTTGCGGCGAAGCCGGAGACGTTCCGGAGGCCCTGGCCGCCATCGCCTCCCTGGGGCCGGATTTGGTGCTCACCGACCTGCGACTCAAGTCTTCCACGGGTCTGGACCTGATCAAGACGTTGCAGCGGATCTCCCCGGCGCTGCCCGTCGTCGCGACCACCCTGTTCGACGTGCGACAGGCCGAGCGTGAGGCCCGCGCCGCCGGAGCGGCCGCTTTCCTCGCCAAACAGGAAGGACCCGAACGCCTGATCACCCTCATTCGCTCCATCTTCCACCCTCCCATCCAGGAGCCGGGCTCCGCTGGTTCCTGACTCCACGGCCTCGTGCGCCGACGATGAAGCCGGCGACGGATTGGTTTGCCTCCCAGGTCGGAGCGCCGCTAGAGTCCTTGAGTCCCGACTCCTATGGTGGTCAGGTCAAGTTCTGGCGTCCATGCCGCTTTCTCTCAGTCTGCTCCTCGAGGACTCTTTGAGCGAGGCGCGCGGAGTGAACGGGCATAGGCTGAAGAGAGCCGAAGATGCGCGGCAAAGCTGACTTGAGGTCTGAGGCGCGCCTCGCTAGAGTCCTTGAACCGTGGAACGTGCTGTAATCAAGTCAAGTGCTGGCGTCCGACTGGTCGGACCTATCCTGTCCCGCGAGCATTTGCTGGTTTGAAACGATGATCTCGACGCACTCCCGCCGGCTCGGCCAGGACCTGGTTTTGCCAACCTTGCTGTTCGCGGCGCTGGGGGGGATGACATGGGCCGTCCGGGGCTGTTCCGGTTATGGCGGCATGGACGGCTGCCTGTTCGCCGGCGTCACCTGGGGTGCGGCCTGGTGGTTCATCAGCCGCCAGCCTGGCCCGCGACAATCCCGCCGCTACACCTCCGGTTGGATCATTCTCGCCGTCGCGGCGGGAGTGGCGGTCTCGGGAAACCGCGGTTGGATGCAGTGGCCCAGCTTCTTCGACGGCCGGCTGCAGACCAACACCCCGAAGGGTCAATTCGCCCCCCTCTCACCAGCCTACGGTTATCTCTGGCTCTTCATCGCCGGCGTCCCGTGGGCCGGGATCGGGGCGTGTCTCCTGGCCTGGTGCGCGTCCGGCCGGCCCCTGCGGGCCAGGGATTGGGCCCTGCGGCTGGCCTGCGCCTTCGCCGGTGCTGCGCTCGGCCGCTGGCTCTTCAATCATTTTCCAGACCTGTTTCTGCCCCTGCACCAACGGCTCGCCGCCGAGTATGCCAACCTCCAGGCCCATCCCAACCTCGGGCGCTTAATCCGGGACAACGGCCAGGCCCTGACGCACCTGGGATTCTACCTCGGTTGCCTGGCCTACGAAGCCGGACGCCGCGACTGGAAAAACGTGATCCTGATCCTGACCGTTGGCCTGGTCAACGGCGCGGGTTGGGCCACTCTACGCAATTGGTCCTGGGCGAATCACCTCTGGCCCACCGCTCACTTCAACTTCTGGCGCTGCTGGGAGTCGTCCGCCGGCATCAGCATCGGCGTCGCCTACGGGATCGCCTACTTCCTGGTGAACCAGCCCCTGGCCGAAACGGAACAGACCGAACTCGGACCCTGGCTGGGCCATCCGCATCCAAACGCGGAACGAATCGGGGCATACCTCGGGCTGTGGCTGGGCCTGGGAATCTCGATCAAAAACGGACTCAAAGGCTGGGCGAACATTTACGTCGGCAATGAGAGCTATTGGAACGCGGTCTTGTGGCGGATCATTGGCCCGCTGCTGATCCTGGGCGTCATCGCGCTCCTGCTGCGCGTCTGGCGTCGGCCGCTCCCGCGAGGCTTCGCCGCGGACGCATTCCCCCGCGCCTATCGCTGGATTTGGCTGGTCCTCATTACCCAAAACGTCCTGGCCCAATTGATCACCGGACCTTGGACAGCTTGGAATGAAGTCGCCTTCAGCCTTTACTACCTGCTCCTCTTCCTGCTCTCGGGAGTTATCGTGCACCACCTCCACTGCCTCCGCGCCCTGGTTCCCGTGCGACCCGCCGCGACTGCCGGCGCAGCAGGCTAATCATCGCACGCCAGTAGGGGCGCAAGCACGCCGGCCGCTCCCGCCCCTCGCGCGCATAACACCGACCGGCTCGCGCGAGGTCCAGCGGCGCCCGGATCACCTGCTCGCGCCGATTGTCCGCCAACGCCAGGACTCGCCCATCCGGCCCCACGATCTTCGAATCACCCGCCGACCACAGGCCACTACCTTGCGGCCCGACGGAGTTGGCAAAGACGTAATACACCTGGTTCTCGAAGGCGCGCACCGGAATCCCGTCGCGCCCGCCGCGCTTGGCCTTGGACACGGACAAGGAATCCAGCCCGGCGTTCGGGTGGAAGACAATCTGCGCTCCGGCCATCACCGGCAGCCGCACCAGTTCCGGATAGCGGCGTTCATGGCAAATGATCGCCGTGCACGGGACGCCCTCCAGCGGGAACAGCGCGAGGTGTTTCCCGGGGCTGAAACTGCGGGTGTCGCGCTCGGTCAAGTGAATCTTCGAGTAACGGAACACCTCGCGCCCCCGCCGATCGAACACCAACAACGAGTTGAACCGCTTTTGACCCGCGAACGTCGGGCAACCCACCAGGACATGGCACCGCGCCGCGCGCGCCGCCCGGGCAATGGCCTCGAGCGCCGCTTCCACCTCGCAGCGCGAAACCACACTCAAATCCCGGTTGTAACCGGTTACGGCGCACTCGGGAAATAACACGACGTCCGCCCCAGCCCGGGCCGAACCCTTGATCACGCCCACGATCCAGGCGGTGTTCCCGGCAATCGTCGGTCGGAATTTCATTTGGACGGCTGCGACGGTGAGGGCAGTGGACTTCATCCGTTATCAGGGATCTGCTTGCTCTGGCGGCTGGAAAAACGCGCGGCTCACGGCTTGCTCCACACATGTAGAACCGCGTCCCCGGTGAAGGGAGCGGTAAACACCCGCTGACCGCCGCCGGCGGCCGGCTCCCCCCGCACCCTGGCGCCATCGGTTGGATGCAACCATTCCGCGCGCAGCTTCCCGTGGGCGGCGGTTAGATCGACTGTGGCACGACCGCCCTCCGGCAGATAAACGAGATACTCGCGGCCGGGGTTGGCCAGGCAAAACGTCGTGGAAGCCAACTCGGCGTGGGGCGACATGGCGACCAGGTCCATCCGCTCACCCACCCGCCGCGTCGCCCCCAGGCTGTCCCGGAGCGTGTCCCAATACGCGTCCGGCTGGGAGCCCACCGGGCGGTTTCGACCCGGGTCGTGACTGGGGTCCAGGTAAGGATCCATGAACAGGCACTGGTTGCCGCGGGCAAAGTTCTCCCAAACCCAGGCCCGTTGACGCGCGGCTCCGTCTTGCCGCAAGCCAATCCAGAAATACGAATGATCCGTGTCGTTGAGTATCACCTTGCGGCCGTCCGCCGTCGGCAGGGCGGCCCGCGGTGAGATCCAATCGGCCGAACTGGCCAGCAGCACCTCGTCATCCCCGCCAGGCCACGGAACGGTCATGCCCACCGGATGCTGCCACGGTTTGGCGGCTTCGTAGCGTTTAATGAAGCGGATCATGTAAAATTGCCAGGCAATCTCGGCGGGACTCGCCGTGTCTTCGTTCGTGATTTCGTAAAGCACATTGTCCAGATCGTTGACCGTATCGATGACTTTGCGAACGTAGGCCTCCTGCAACGCGGTCACCGCGGGGTTGGACAACGTGTGCACGCCGCGGCTGCCCCCGCCCTCCACGCCATTGACGTTGTTGGCGGCGTTCAGCGGATGCCCCTGCCAGGGATCGCCACCGTCGTTGCCCTTGCCCTCGATGCTGAATCCGTTGAACAGCATGACGGAAACGTATATCCCACGGTCGCGGGCCGCGACGATCCGACGGCGCATGCGCGCGAAATAGGCGGGGTTAAATCGCGCCAGGTCGAACCGGGGATTGCCATCCAGCGCCACCCCCGGGCCCGGCCGCGCGTAAGGCATCGGGTCAAAGTAAGTCGTGCTCTGTTTCGCGTTCGGGTTGAACGCGGATTCCCAGACCCATAACCGGAAGAAATTGTGATGATGCCGCCGCAGGAACGCCAGGTAGGCCGCATAATCCAGCCGCGGCGGCGACGGCTGCCGGGCATAGGCATAGTCCTGGAGACTGCTCCAGGTATGGGAACCGGTCAGCAAGATGGCCCGGCCACTCCCGTCGGTGAAGTAGCGCGGGTTGCGAGTGCTGACGTGCAGCGGGCCGCGCGCGGGCGCCGCGGCCGATCCCATCCCGGCGACCAACAGCACGGCGATCGCCCAGGCCTGGATTCCTCGCGTTTTCAATTTGCCTCACCCATCACCGGGGCTTCGACGGCGACCGGACCAAGGTAGTCTTGACCAGGTTGAACCGGTCATGGGCGTTGATGCCCTGTTTGCCGCCCGGTCCATAGACACTGAAGACACACCATAACGTCAAGCCGTCGGCACTCATCCATTTCTGGGGGAACTCACAATTCAAACCCTCCCCGGCGGCGCCCATGTCGCCCCAGTGCTCGTAGTCGGCAACCGTCGTCCAGGGACCCCAGGGATGCGCCGCGTCAAATATCCCGAGCTGACCGGGGCCGGTGTGATAGCAGGTGAGCAGAAACCGCTTCAGGCCCGGATCATAAACCACCGTGCCCGACGTGACCCCGCGCGGATCGGTAAAGACGGGTCGAGCCGACGCGCACCCGCGAGCCCACCGCGATCGCCCCTTGTTTCCTGTCCCGGCATAGAATTCACAAGCCGCCTGCTCTCGCAATTTATGCTTAGGCACGCGAGCCAGGTAAAGTTGAGTGTCCGCTGCTTGCGGCGCGGCCTCCTTCGGCCCATAAAGATAAACGTAGCCTGCCAGCCCCCGCGGCACCCCGCGATAGTCCCTCCCAAACTGGAGAAACTTGGCCGGCTGAAAGTTGCCGCGGCCCGCCGCGAACAGCCAGCCCGCCCGGGTCCAGGTCGCCCCCTGGTCCGTGGACCACTCCAGCGCGTGGTTGACTCGCGGCCAAGGGCCATCCTGGAGATTGACCGCGGCGTAGAGGGTGCCCCCCACAAAGACGAGCCCGGCGGTCTTGCCTTTCGCCCGGAATGACGCCGGCCATTCCGGAGCTTTCCCGCCGTTCACATTGAAACCGCGATACGTCTCCGGTCCGCCCTCCAGCCGCGCGATCCCCATCGCCACCCGACCGTCCGAGTCGGACCCGCCGAATCCGCCGCCGTCGCCCCAGGCGGTGTAGAGCTGGTTATCCGGACCCCAGGTCACCGGCCACAAGTCGCTGCCCGGCGCCGCGGTGGTGTAGGTCTCCCAATGCCACGTAATCCCCGACAACACCGTGCTCGGCGGATAGGGCGCCGGGGGATCGGCCGGCGGCAAGCCCGGATCATCGGCGCATGCCGCCCATGCCAGGTGGCCGAAGATCAAGACCGCCAGAACTCGACGGTTGATGTCACCGATGGAAGAGCGCGTGCACGGCAAGCGGCGGCGGCTTTGCTCTTTGACACGGTTCATGCTGAGGGCGTCGTGCTCCGCATCATGGCACGATCCGTCCGGATGAAAACACAAATCACCTCCCCAAACGTCACCCAATTCGTAGCGGTGCGTAAGCTCAAATTCCAATCCGGCGTTTCCGTCTCAAGCACAGCAGGGAGCACCCTCGACCGTGCATTGGGACCATGAACCAAACAACCGAGTTGCGCGTTGGTGCGCGAAAAGTGCACCTCAACCGCATAAATACTGCCTATTCTTGCACTCACAGCAACTTCACCATTTCGTACATTCTGTCGCTTTCATGCACCAACACGCAATAATTCTGTCCCCCAAATGTCCCCCAACCTGAAGGCATGCCTTTCATACCGGTCCTCTTTGACGCTCGCATGACAAGAGGGCCGGCAGTTGCCCCCGATTTACACTCGGCGATTGAGCCAGCAATTGAACGCAATGCCAACCACAGCCAATAAATCCAGAGTCAACACCGCCGGCTCAGGCACCACGTACAATGAAAAACTCTGCATACCAACCAGGAGCGCCGGAACGCCAAGCTGATCTCCACCAAGTGAGCCCACCTGGAAGACCGACGAACCCCCGACGTGCGCACCCGGGTGGTCCGCCTCCGCGAACGTCGCACCGTCACTCGCACGCCATGTCACGACCTGAACTACCGCCGTCCCTCCCGGTATCGTTCCCGGTATGTGCACGATGCCTCCAAAGAAATATCCCGGGCTAACCGTCAAAAGGGGCGTGATCGAGGAGGAAATTGGTTGCAAGCTGTTCCCCGGAGCCGCGGCGTAAAGCTCAGCCAGAAACCCCGAGCCCACCAATAATGTTCTGCCGTCCACGTCATAAATCGGCGCCAGATTCTCAAACTCCACCAGACCTTGGCCCGACGCGATTCTCGTCCCCCAGAAATATACCAACAGAGTAAATGACGCCAGGTGCGTGGCCGTGACACGTAACAAGCTATGATTCATACACGCATTCATTCAGCTTAATATTCCTGTGCAACAAATGCTGGTCCCGTCAGCAATTGGCCGTCATCGTCATAAAACGGCACCGAACTGGCAAAATCAACGGTTCCTTGGCCACTAGCAACAACTGCACTCCCACACAGGGCCAGAACATACCACATACTTTTCATGCAGCCGAAGCTCATTGTCTCATTTTTCCGGCAGGTCGCAGTTGACGTAGAGGATGCGCTCGAGGCCGAGACTCGAGGCCAGCGTGGTTTTGCCGACGCGCCGCACCCCTGCGAGCCAGACGATGGGCGCCTGTTCCCACGCCGTCGCGATCCGCTGACGCCAAAACGGCCGATCGATCATGTAGATTTGCCATACTTTTAACCCGATGATTTGTAAAGTATGATTGCACAAGGTTTTAGCGCGTCGGCGTCCCGGCCGGCGCCCGGGCCCGGCTGCGGCAGTTCCCCGGTCTTGAAGAAGCGCAGGTCGTTGCCGGCGAGGGCGGACTTGATCCGGCGCACGTGTTGGAACCAACGCGCTTCCACTCGATTGACCGGACCGATCAATCGCTCAAACCCGTTCAGATCGCCCCCTTCCGCCACGAGATTAACCGCGGCTCGCCGGTAATCGTCGGTTTCGAACAAGAAGTGCGTC
>JAGWYX010000123.1 GCA_018969165.1 Verrucomicrobiota bacterium | reverse complement strand
CCAGGACGATTGCCGAATCCACCGGGGCCCGTCCGCGTCGGGGGCGGTCCGCCTCCCCCGGAAATCAGGCTGTTGATCGAGTAATAGAGGTCATCAACCTTGGTAAACCGGATCGGGATCACCTCGAATTTGAAGTCGGTCTCCGCGATCCGGTCCACCTGGTCGATCACTTCCATCATGCGCTTCACGTTGACGGCGTAATCCCGCAAGATGATCACCCGGCTGGAGTCGATCGGCACGATGCCGTTGGGGACCTTGGCGAATTGCTGCAGCGCCGGGGCGATCTCGCTCGGCTTGGCGTACTTCAACTGGGCGATGTGCGTCATGAACTGCGCGCCCTCCGGGGCGCTCTCCGGGTTGCCCTTGAAAAAGGCCGCGCCCTCGGTCGTCACCGTGGCATTGGGCACGGCGCTGACCAGCTTGTCGCCGACCGGGATCATCGTGATGTTGTTCAAGGCCAGCAGGGTGTCCATCGCCACCACCAACTCGGAGCGCCGCATCGGGGTCTGCATGCGGAAGGACACGGTCGATTTGAGCAACTGGGAGATGCCGGCGCTGCGCAATACCGTGCGCCGGGAGTACATCGCGTAAATGTTGTCCAGGAACTGCTCGATCGGCATCTCGTGGACATCGACGACGGGGATAATCTCGTCGCCACCGCCAGCCGGGCCGGCAGGCACGGTCGGCGACGGCGGCGCGGACACCGTGGCGGCGGGTCGCGTCGGGGCGGGTGGCGTGGGCAACGGAGTGGCGCCCGCCGGCCCGGCCGTCCGCGCCGGGGCGGGACTGGGAATGGCGCCGGGGGCGGACGGGAACGCGGGAAACGCCGGGGGCGTCGCCCGCGAGGTGTTGGTGAGGCGGGCGGTATTACTCACGGCCGGCGCGCTCGGCGCCCGCAGCGCCGGCGCGGTCAGGCGATTGGTGTTGGTGGGGCCGATCGCCGGGGGCGCCGGCAACGTCGGGAAGGCCGGCAGCGTCGGCGGGCTTTGCCCCGCCGCCAGCCACGGGCCGGCGACACACAGCAGCAGACAGAGTTTCGTTTTCACGGTTTCCTGGTCGTTGACGAGCGCCGTTGCGCCGGGCTCGATTCGGGCCTTCGAGGTTCGGGCCTGCGGGGCTCAGGTTTTCCGGGCGGGTTGGCCGGGGTGACCTTGCGTTTGGGTTGGACGGGCCGCAGGCCATTGGTTGCCGGGGTGGTCTTGGCCGCTTCGATCTTGGCGGGAACTTGCCGTTGGTAACTGGCCACCAGGGTCATGCCGCCCACCAGCCGTGTGCGGCCCGAGCCCGGGTCGGGGCGGAGGTCCAAATCCCGCACCCGGATCATCGAGTTGCCGGAGCCGATGGCATACAAAAAGTTCACCAAGTTGGTCTCGTTACTATTAACACTGATCCGAATCGCTTGTTCCTCGAAGAATTGGTTGGTATTGACGCCGGTGTGAGGCAACGGCGTGGTCTGGACAATCATCACGCCGCTTTGCGCCGCCTGGTCCCGAACCGTGCGCGCCAGTTGCAGCGCCTGCTCGGCCGGCAGCACCGCCGAACCCTGGCTCTCGAGGTACTTGAGCTTCTCCTGGTACTTCGGGATGTTGCCCACTTCCTTCTGGTAGCTCAGCAGGGTGGCGCGCGATTTGTCCAGGGCCGCCTGCAGCCGCGCCCAGTCGCGAAAGTGCGGCCAGACCAGCCAGAGATTCAGCACCCCGAACACCACGACCCCCACCACCACCACCAACCGGCGCTCCTCCGGCCGCAGGTTCAACCGCGTCAACACCCCGCTCACTCGGCCTCCATGCGTTTGATGTCGCAGGTGAAACTCCAGCGCTCGCCGCCCTGCGCCGTCTGCGAACTGGGCGCGCTCACCTTGCCGAACAGCCGGACGCCGTTGACGCTGGCCTTGCCCAGCGAATCATTGTAGTCGTTGAGCTCGTTGTATTGGTCGGCCGGCACCGTGCCGTAGAGGGTCAGTTTGCCGTGCTGGAACGCCATGTTCTCCAGTGTCAGATCCGGCGGCATCAGCTCGGCCACCGCCTTCCAGCAATCCAGCGCGGCGAATTTCAAGTTGACCTGCTCCAGGAGCACCTGCATCCGCGCCTTCAACTTCAGGGCCTCAGTGTAATTAGCCTTCAGCGCGGCGACTTTGTTGTCCACCTGGTAGTCTTGAAAGCTCACTACCTGGAGCGCCGCGAAATACACCAGCACCGCTACACTGTAAAGACCGAGCACCGCAAACAGCCCGCGCATCCAAAGCCGATCCACGAACTGCTGGTGGTAACGATTGGTGTACTCGACCGGCAACAGGTTGGCGGCGCTCTCGGCGCGGGCGGCCCGGCGCGCGCTCAACGCCGCCAGGTCCACCCGCGACAGCGCTGCGGTCAGCTTGATCGCCCCGTCCCGCCACGGCTGCAAGGCGGCTTCCCACGCCGCCCCCGCCTCCGGACCGGCCACCACGTGCACCGGTACCGGCGGATCGAACCAGCCCTCGAACTCCCCCGCCCACGCCGTCTCCGTCAGTTGCCGGACCAGCGCCTCGGACCACGCGTCGGCCGCCGGCAAATGCAGCAGACTCACATACTGCAGCATCCCCGCGGCCCACCACGCCGCCAGGCAATACTTCCGCTCCGGACCCGGGTCGGGATACAACCACACCCCGTCCTCCTCGACGGTCGTGGTGAGCAACTGGTGCACCTGCGGCAATTCCAGCCGATCGGGCAGGTATCCCTGACCCTCGAGCTGCCCCAGCATGCTCTCCACCAGGTCGCGCGCCACAATGACGACGATCACCGTCTGCAGTGCCCCTTCGGCCCCCGCCCGAAGCGGCACCCGTTCCACGCTCCAGACAATCTGGGCCACCGGCAGCGGCGATAGTTTCTCCAATTGCAGCTCAACCATCGGGAGGATTTCCGCCGGCTCCGAGGTCGGCAGGTGTGCCACCCGCAGGAAGACCTGATCGGCCGGCAACCAGGCCAGGTTCAACTTGCGTTGCCAGAGGGTGCGCCAGGTCTTAACGGCCAGCCGCGGCGGCAACGGTTCGGTCGTCGAGCCCTGGCGTTCGGCCTGCAGCTTGACTTCGCCGTTGCCGACGGAGAACTGCCAGAGCTGGGCGTAAGGGCCAGCCAACTCCAGGACATTGCAGGAATGCAGCCGCGCCGTCTTCACGCTCTTGCCAGCCCCTCGGATTTGTCACCCACCAGCGCCCCAAGGTGTTCTTCGGTTTGGGTGACCCGCAACACCTCCTCGATCGTGGTCATGCCCTGCCGCACCTTGTTCCAGCCGTCGGTACGTAGCGTCCGCATCCCCAGCTCCATCCCCCGCGTGGCGATCGTCGAGGCCGCCGCCCGGCTCAGGATCAGCGGCCGCAACGCCTCGCTCAATATCAGCAACTCGTAGATCGCCAGCCGCCCCTGGTAGCCCAACTGCCGGCACTCCTCGCACCCCGCTCCGTGCCAGAACTTGGCCGTCTCGATCTCCGCCTCCGGAAAACCAATCCGGCGCAGGTAATCCCGCTCGACCTTTTGCTCGGTCTTGCAGTGCGGACAAATCGTCCGCACCAACCGTTGCGCCAGCACCGCCTCGACCGACGAGGCCACCAGAAACGGCTCGATCCCCATGTCGATCAGCCGCGTAAACGCGCTCGGCGCGTCGTTGGTGTGCAGCGTGCTGAACACCAGGTGCCCCGTCAGCGCCGCCCGTATCGCAATCTCCGCCGTCTCCAAATCCCGCACCTCTCCCACCATGATCACGTTGGGGTCCTGCCGCAAAATGTGCCGCAGCCCCACCGCAAACGTCAGCCCAATCTCCGGCCGCACCGCAATCTGGTTGATCCCCTTCAACTCATATTCCACCGGCTCCTCGATCGTGATGATCCGCTTGTGCACCGAATTGATCGTGCTCAAACACGCATACAACGTCGTCGATTTGCCCGCCCCCGTTGGCCCCGTCACCAGCATGATCCCGTGCGGCTTGACGATAATCTCCCGCAACGCCTGCTCGTCCTGCGGCGAAAAGCCCAACTTGTCCAGCGTCAGAAAAATCTTCCCCCGCGTCAGCAACCGCAGCGACACGCTCTCCCCATACACCGTCGGCACCGTCGATACCCGAATGTCGATCTCCTCGCCCTTGATCCGCACATTGATGCGTCCGTCCTGCGGCAGCCGCTTCTCGGCAATGTTCATCCCCGACATCACCTTGATGCGCGAAATCAGCGCCGCCTGAAACCGCTTCAACTGCGGCGGCATCGGCGTCTGGTGCAGAATCCCGTCAATCCGGTAGCGAATCCGCAGCTCGTCCTCCGCCGGCTCGAAATGGATGTCCGTCGCGCGGTCCTTGTAAGCCTCCCAAATGATCTGGTTGACAAATTTGATGACGCTGGCCTCCTGGTCCCCCTCGGTGATCTCCTTGTCCTCGCCCACGAACAACTCCAGCGGCTCCTCCTCCTTCTGCATCTCGTCCAGCGTCTCGGCCCCCACGCCGTAGTATTTCTTCAAGGCCTTCTCGATCTCCTCCTGCGGGGCCAAAGCGAACTCCACCGGCCCGCGGGCGCCAAACTGGATCGCGCCCAGCAACCCGGTGTTGAATGGATTGGAGACGGCCACCTGGAGGACGCCGTTCTCGAACCGAACCGGCAGCACGTTATACTGGAAGGCGACCTTGGTCGAAATTTTGCCGCGGGTCTCCGGCGGCACGCTCAGTTTGGGCAGCTCGACGTAGGGCCAACCCAGCGCCGCGCCCAGCCGCTGCAGGAACGTCTCCTCCGACAGCCCGCGCTCGCGGCAAAAAAACGCCAGCAACGACTCTTGCGAGCCGCTCTCCACCGCCACACGCCATGCCTTGGTCCACTCGGTGAACTGTTCCGGGGAAACCAGACCGGCCTGGGCCAATACTTGCTTGATCGAGCTAAAGGCCATTCGGGTCCGAACCGACACGCGCCATCTCAACGTGCCAGCTAATAAAAACAAGCAAATCCGCCAAAAGTTGCGCGGGAAAGAGGGGGCAAGGGATGCTGAAGGCCGCTGAAGCCTCGCTGCTGCATACTGGCGGCTCGATACCCGCCTCCCGACGTCCGGTTCCCCCCATTCCGCATTCCGTCGGTCCTCGTCGTTTCCCTCACCACACCTCGACGGGCCCTTTGGGGACCGGGATCGCCTCGCGCGCGGCCACCGCCGGTTCGCCCGCAAACGACGGTTCCAGCGCCGGCGGCTGGTAGGCCGGACGCAAGTTGCCATCCGCGTCCAGGAATTGCCGCCGCCAAACCAGGTAATCGGCCAGGATCGCCTCGAACTCCGCCCGCGTGCCCACCCGCACCATGCGGCGATTGAACACGTTGGCCGGGCCGAATCGTTTGGCGTACCACGGACCCACCTTGCGGAACATCCGGCACCCCATCGGCTCGCCGAAGACCTCGAGCATCAGCTCGAAGTGCCGGCGCATCACCTGCACCCGCTCCGCGAAGGCCGGCTCCGGCAGCCGCTCGCCGGTCCGCAAATAATGCCGCGTGTGCCGGAATATCCACGGATTGTAAAATGCCCCGCGCCCGATGCTCACCGCCGCGCAACCGGTCTCGTCCAACATCCGCTTCGCCGCCGCCGGCGTCGTCACGTCCCCGTTGCCGATTACCGGGATCGTCCTCACCGCCTGCACCACCGCGCGGATGCCCTCCAACTTCACGCGCCCGCCGAACCCCTGCTCGCGCGTTCGGCCATGCACCGCAATCGCGGCCACCCCCACGTCCTCGAGCGCGCGCCCCAGTTCCGGCGCCGTCAGGTTCTCGTCGTCCCAACCCAGGCGCATCTTGGCCGTCACCGGAATTCTCACCGCCTCGACCATGCCTTTGACCAACTGCGCCGTCCGGGCCAGCTCGGTCATCATGGCCGAACCGCCGCCGACCCGGCAAATCTTGCGCACCGGGCAGCCCATGTTGATATCGACCGCCGCCACGCCCAGCGCCTCCAGATACACGGCGGCGGCGCGCATCTCCTCCGGCACCGAGCCGAACAACTGCACCGCCAGCGGCCGGTCCGCCGGGCGGCTCTCGATCAATTTGAGCGCCTTGGGATTCTCCTCGAGCAACGACCGGGCGTTGACCAGGTCGGTGGTGGCCAGGCCCAGCCCGCCGATCTCCCGCAACGCCAGCCGAAACGGCAGGTTGGTGTAACCCGCCAGCGGCGAGAGAAACAAATTCGAGTCCAGCTTCAGCGAACCGATGCAAAACATATCGCCCGGCGACCGGGCGCGACCAATATAATCAATCCCCACTGCCCGAGCCACGGAGAAAAACCGCGGCCGGGCGTGATCGGGCACCGGGCCAGTGCAGGCTTGGATTGGCAGCGGGCTACTGCCCGTCACGACTTGGGTCGCGGAACCAAGCCGGCTCCTTGTTGCTGCAGCCGTTGGTGGTCACCTCGACCACTTCGGCCGACGAAACGTGGTTCAGGTCCAGCGTGCCGGTCCGGTCGGCGGCGACGACCGCGATGTTCCAGCCCGGAGCATAGGCCCCGATCATCTCGTTGGGGACTTGATAGGTGCCAACCCGGTTCGGGTCCCCTTCCCCGTTTGGTCCGCGGCTGAAACTCAAGAAGTGGCCGTCGGGCGACCAATCGACGTGATAGACCTTGTTGGTCGCGTCGGTGATCCGCAAACGCCAGGGACCAACTTGCGGATGGTCCGAACTCATGTCCAGCGGTGCCACCACCAACTCGTGGTCGCTCGCGCCCCAGGCGATTTCTTTGCCGTCGGGGCTCAGGCAGGGTCGGCAGCCGGGGATGTTCAGCTTGACGAACCGCGTGCCACGCGCGGCAATCAGGATGATCGCGTGACCGATGCCCATGCCGCCATGCACGGTGGCGGCGATCCATCTTCCTCCCGGATCAAAGCTGGGATTGTAAAGCTGGTGCAACTTCGCGCTCGCGGGGTGCGGCGTGGTCTTGCCGGTGGCCAAACTGTAAAACACCATGCCGTCGGTGTAGCCGTCGTTGGGACGGAAGATCGGGTAAAGTTGCGGCAGATACCCGATCGCTTCTCCGGCCTGGGTCCAGAACGGCTGACGGGCGCGGTCGGCGAGCTTGCGGCGATGGCGACCATCGGTGTCCATCACGTAAAGACTGCGGATAACTTGGCGGCCCTCACCGGTATCGGACACAAAACAGATTTGCCGGCCATCCCGCGAAATCTGGGGATAGTGTTCGTTTTGGTCAGGGGTGGCGGTGAGGTTGACGGGGGCGGACCCATCGGCGTTGGCCACATAGATGTCCCAATTGCCGTGGACATAAGATTCGTAGGCGATCTTGAAGGGTAATGCCCGCAACCGCGCCCGCAGCGTGGCTTGGGCCGCCGTCTTCGGCAGCACGCACACGAGCAGGACGGCCGCCAGCACGCCCGCCGCAGACCACCTCCGGTTCGAGCCAAACGCATTCGCCGGGATCGAGTGGGACGGGTCGCGGTGCATGGGTCTGGAAATACCACAGCTCGAGGCCGATGACAACGAAACCAAATCGAGGCGTCGAGCGGCTCGCGGGCCACGGCACGACCTTGTATGAACCTTCCAGTCCCAACTTCTATCCCAGCGGCGTCAAGGCCGCCGCGCGTGCCGGCTACCTACCTAACAGCCCGTTACAGAACTGTGGATGGCGCCGGCCACAGTTTCTTAACGGGCTGCCAACGCGCTCAACCGGCAGAACTGCAAGCCGAGAAAGGTTTTTGCTCGCCCCGAACGGAGGGCTTGCTTTACTGGCACCGGACACCCGAACTCGAATATGCCCTGGCACTTTCTGACATCGCTCGGCCGATCACCTGTTCCACTCCTGGTGGCGGGACTGCTTTGGCCCGCCTGCGAGCCGCCCGCGGCCGAACCGATCCTGATCGGCAATCACCGCGCGGTCTATGACGCTCGGGGTCTGCTCCAGCCCTGGACCACGTGGCGGGATGCATTGGCGCGGGAGGTGGGTTGGTATCTGGCCTGTCCGCTCGAGCACGGCTACCCGCGCTTCGTCTGCGCGACCTTCCTGGATGGACGCTACCAACCCATCCCCAACCGGCCCTCCTTTATCCCCGCGATGCAGGATGGCATGGGCATCATTTCGTACCTCAAATACTACGCCTTCACCGGCCGGCGAGACCAGCGGGTTTTGGCCATCGCTCGCGCGATGGGCGATTACCTCGTCAAAGAGGCGGTCACCCCGGACGAGGGGAAGTACCCACGCTTCACGCGCTCCACCGGCTGGCAGGGCCGGTTTCCGCAACCGCCGGATTGCGGCTCGCAAGATGACCAGCCGTATGAAATTGAACCGGACAAGGGGGGCATCGCCGGTTATGCCTTGACGCTGCTCTACGCGCAAACGAACGACCGCGCCTATCTGGACCAGGCACTCCAAAACGCCCGCGACCTGGCGACCAACATGGTGGAGGCAACCGCGGAACGGTCGCCGTGGCCGGCCCGCGTTGACTACCGGACCGGAACCGCCCGC
>JAGWYX010000122.1 GCA_018969165.1 Verrucomicrobiota bacterium | reverse complement strand
ACCGGCGCCGTTTCTGCAAGCCCTCATTCGGCTCCCGTGCCACGCGGTCCGGCTCCGACACCGCCGCCCGTCACTCGCCGTCTGCCTGGGGTCGCCACCCGAAAAACCGCCGGGGCCCGGACTAAAAAAGTTGTCCGCGGCCTCGCAACGTGCTAAGCGAAACCAATCGCCGCGCCTGAACCCAATTGGTGAAGAGTGAAATCGAGATCGTTCCGTTGTCCCGGTCCCCGCGGGAGGTGAGCCGGTTTTTGCAGGTCAGTTACACGGTCTATCGCGGCGACCCTTGCTGGGTGGCCCCGGTGCTGATGGACGCCAAGACCGTGTTCAGCGATCGCAACCCGCTCTTCGAGCACGCCGAGATGCGGCTCTGGGTCGCCCGACGCGAGGGCCGGGACGTCGGGCGGATCGCCGGCATCCTCGACCACCACCACAACCAACGTCAGCACGACAGCGCGGCCTTCTTCGGGTTTTTCGAGACGCTGAACGACGCGCCGGTCGCCACCCGGCTGTTCGAGGCGGTCGTTGCCTGGGCAAAAGCGCAAGGGGCGCGTCGAGTGCTGGGGCCGATGAACCCGACGACCAACGACGAATGCGGGTTGCTGGTGGAGGGATTCGATTCCCCGCCGGCCCTGATGATGACCTATAATCCGCCCTATTACGCCGACCTCGTCCGGGCGGCCGGCTTCCGGAAGGTGAAGGATCTGCTGGCGTTCTATATTGACCTGGCGCAAAGCCCGCGCGCGCGCCTGGAGCGGATCGCCGCCCGCTCCGTCCAACGGCTCGCCGACCTGAGGATCCGACCCATCCGCCGCAAAACACTCCACCAGGATCTCAACCGCATCAAAGAGGTCTATAACGGGGCCTGGGAACAGAACTGGGGATTCGTCCCCATGACCGACGGTGAGATCGATTTCATGGCGCAGCGGCTCAAGCCCCTGCTGGCCGAGCGCTTGGTGTATCTGGCCGAGACGGCGACCGAGCCGGCGGCATTCCTGTTGGCATTGCCTGATTACAACGAGGCATTCCAGCCGTTGCGAGGTCGCCTCCTGACCCCCGGCCTGTTTCGGGCCTTGCCCTATTTCCTTGGTTGGAAGCGTCCGCGGCTGGTCCGGCTGCTGGCCCTGGGCATTAAACCCAAATTCCGCAAGCGCGGTCTGGAAGCCGCCATGATCGCCGAGGGCCTCAAGTTCGCCGCGGAGGCCGGGTTCGGCGCCTGCGAGGCCTCTTGGATTCTGGAGGACAATCTGCTGGTCCAGCGCTTGATCGGCATCTTTGGCGGCCGAGCCTACAAGACTTACCGCCTTTACGAACGCGACCTGTGATCCCGCGTCAGGGCGCGGTTTCGACGTCGATGTAAGCCGGCGTGCTGATCCCCAGTTCGAGCAATGTCGCGTTCTGGTAGAGCTCGAGATTGGGTTTGACCTCGGCCACCTTGGCCACTTTGCGTTGGCGGTCCAGTTCCTGGATCGAGAGCACGTCCAGCGCCACCGGATCGGTGCTGAACCGGAGTTGATTCAATACCGCCGAATAATGGAGCAGGCCACGATCCTCGCCTTCGTATTGACAGATCAAGGCATCGACGATGCTCAGGACAACCTTGTCGCCCTTGGTGCCAAAGGCGCGCAACGCATAAATCTCCGGCACCGCGGTCGCCAGCCGCGCCGGGTCGTCCTCGAAACGCAAGGTGTTGTCCACGCTGCCCATCGTCAGGCCGTACAAGTTGCCGGTGACCCCGACCTGGTTGTGGTTGAGCAGCGGGGTGATGTTAATGATCTTGGTCACTTCTCGGGTGACGATCCTGGTGACAAACGATTTCCGCCCCACGCCCGGCCCGGTGCGACCGAACTCCAAGTCGCCCCAAACCGGCTGCCCCAGGGGCACCGCGTCATAGAATGAAAACTCGTCGTACCCGGTGCTGACGCTGGCCTCGACCCGGACGCCGTATTGGTCCGCCAACTTGAAGAAATGGGCCAGGCGCAAGTCCCGCAACTGCCGGTCCCAAACAATGATGTGATCGGGACGCAATCCCGCGGCCAGCAGCTCCTCGACCACCGCGGCGACCACGGCGGGGCGCGTGCCGGAGAGGGACCCGGGCGCCGAATAGACCTTGAGGCCAACGACGTCCCGGGGCGTCACCAGGCTGCGCCAGGCCGCCGAGGCGTTGGGCTGATGGGTGAGGGTAGTGAGGCCCCGGGCGACCATTTTGCGGACGACCTCGAGTTGAGGATCGAACGCGGCGGTGGCTCGTGGGTCCGACACAATCACCACACGCGCGTGTTTCACCGCCGGTGGTGTCGTCAGGAAATTGTCCGCCGCGGGCACAGGCGCGGTGGATTGGCGGAGCAGCGCGCCGCAAAGCATGCAAAACAAAAACCGTCTGATCACCGCGTAAAATGGGGGCGTTTCTTGACACCCAAAGCGCTGAATGCTACCACGATGCCGAATGCTGACCACAAAAAAATGGGTCGCGGCGGCCCCGACCGCACTGCTGGCGACTCTGGGGGTGGTCTGGCTGGGCGGTTGTATGCCGTCCGGTCCGCGGGCCTTGCTGGACGGCGCCCGGCTGATCCGGGAGGGGCGCTATCCGCAGGCGGTGGAACGGCTCCAGGTGGCGGTGCGGTTGCTGCCCCAGAATGCCCAGGCCTGGAATTACCTTGGCCTAGCTTATCACGGTGCCCGCCAACCCACCCAGGCGGTTCACGCCTACGAAGAAGCCTTGCGTCGCGATCGCAACCTGGCCGCCGCCCGCTTCAACCTCGGCTGCCTCTACGCCGAGCAGAACGACCTGGCCGCCGCCATGTCGGAGTTGACCACCTACACGCTGCTCCAGCCGCAGACCCTCACCGGCTGGCTCCAACTGGGCCTGGCGCAACTCCGCGCGCGTCAGTTCGCCGCCGCCGAGATCAGCTTCTCGCGCGCGCGCCAGATCGATCCGCGCCATCCGCAGGCGCTGAACGACCTGGGCATCATCCAACTCCAACGCCGCCGCTGGAACGAGGCCTACCGGTATTTCACCGCCGCCGCGCAGCAGGATCCCCGGTACAGCCCGGCTTGGTGGAATGCCGCGCTCGTTGCCGACACCCATTTCAAAAACCGCCCCGTCGCCCTCGAGTGCTTCCAGCGCTACCTGTCCGTCGCGCCGCACGCCCCCAACCGGGACGAGGCCGAGCGCATGGTCAACCGGCTGACTCTCGAACTACACCCCGCCCCACGCCCGGTGTTCAGCAATGCCTTGGCCCAAGCCGCTGCCCGGCCTCCCGCCCCCGTCGCCCGACCGACGCCGACCGCGCCGCCGGTTGTGGCGACCACCGCCGCGCCGACGCCGACGAACCCACCTCTCATCCAGCCCAAGCCGGCCACCGCAGCGGCCGAATCCTCCTCGGCTGCACCGCCCGCACACCCGGCGCAGCCTGCGGAGCAACCGCCCGCGCCAACTCCGGCGCGCCCGACGAAACCCGAGCCCATTCCGGCCGCGCCAGTCGAGGTGGTCCGCCTACCCGAGGAACCGCCGTTACGACAGCCTACCGAGACTAAGCCCGCGACGCCCTTGCCCACCACAACCGCCTCGGAGGTCGCCTCGACCACCGCCCCGGCGTCGGAATCGTTCAATCCGCCCTCGCGAGTTGTCCCTGTGCCCGAGCGGCCCAGCCTCCTCCAGCGTCTGAACCCGGGCCGGTGGTTTCGGCGCAAGGCCAAGACCGAAACCACGCCGGCAGTCGCGCTCGCCGCCAAGACCACCGACACCGCGGCGACTCCTCAGCCCCCGTTGTCGCGGCCGGCGGCGACAGCCCCCGCCACGTCGCCCAGCCAGCCGGAGCCAGCGCGTTACACTTATTTGTCGCCCGTCAAACCCGTGAACGGCAACCGGGCGGAGGCCCTGCCCTACCTGACTCAAGGCGCCGCCGCTTATCGGGACGGCCGGCTGGAGGCGGCGCTGGCGGCCTACCGCAAGGCCATCCAACTCGACCCGGCGTTCTTCGAAGCCCAGTACAACTTGGGTCTGGCCGCCTACGAGGCGGGCGAGCTGCCGCTTTCGCTCTCGGCTTATGAAACGGCGCTGGCCATCAATCCCGGCTCGCCAGATGCCCGCTACAACTTCGCGTTGGCCCTGGAGCGGGCGCGTTATCCCCGCGACGCCGCCCATGAACTGGAAGCGCTCCTGGCCACGCAACCGGACGAGGTGCGCGCGCACCTGACGCTGGCCAACCTGTATGCGCAGCAACTCGGCCAACCACGGCTGGCCCGGGCGCATTACCTGAAGGTGTTGGCGCTGGACCCGGGCCATCCGCAGTCGGCGGCCATCCGCAACTGGCTGGCGGTTAATCCGCCGTAGAAGATTCATTAACTGTCTTTACGTAAAGGGGTCGGTCAATAGTATCGATAAGTTGCACGATGCTTGATATTGGCATGTTTGACGCCGTCGCCACGGTCGCCCGCCTGGCGAATTCTGCGCCCGTGAACCGCCGCGGCGTCACTCTTGGTCAGGATGGCTGGTGCCGAAAGGGGTCAAGGCATGACATTTGAC
The DNA here is from genome assembly GCA_018969165.1 of Verrucomicrobiota bacterium. GTDB lineage: Bacteria > Verrucomicrobiota > Verrucomicrobiia > Limisphaerales > JAGWYX01 > JAGWYX01. Next base: position 3,949 of record JAGWYX010000122.1, on the reverse strand, counting down.
TTTTCCTTGCCTGGCTTGTCCCTGGTGAACTTTGCAGCAAGGGATCACGGCCGGCAGCGGTTGGATTGTCCGGCGAGATGGCCAGCCCAGGCGGATCGAACATCCGGGCGCCATCTGTCAGGTGATGACCCGGGCAATCACGGCCAACCGATCCTTGGCGATGATCGGGATCACAATTTCCTAACGGGCCCTTACGGCTTGGCCTGGGTCCGGGCCCAGGCGTCGGCTTCGAGGATTTGCTCGAGGGTCGGGTGCGCGACCACGCGGTGGGCGTGCATGGCGCGGGCGACGCACTGGCTGATCTGCTCGAATTGAATCCGTCGTTCGCAGAAGGCGTCCACGGCCACTTCGTTGGCGGCGTTGAGCACCGCCGGGAGGGTGCCGCCCACGTCGCCCGCCCGCCGCGCCAGACCCAGCGCCGGGAACCGTTCCAGGTCGGGCTCCTCGAACGTCAGGGTGCCCAGCTTGGCCAGGTGCGTTTGGACCCGGTCGCTGCCCGCCCGCTCCGGATACGTCAAGGCGTATTGAATCGGCAGGCACATGTCCGGGCTGGACAACTGGGCGATGATCGAGCCGTCCACGAATTCGACCATCGAATGGACCACGCTCTGGGGATGGACGATCACCTGGACGCGGTTGATTTCGATGTTGAAGAGCCAGCGGGCTTCGATCATCTCCAGGCCCTTGTTGAACAGGGTGGCCGAGTCGATGGTGACCTTGCGGCCCATGACCCAGGAGGGATGCTGGAGGGCCCGCTCGACGGTGATGTGCGCGAACTCCTGCTTGGGGGTGCGCCGGAACGGGCCACCCGAGGCCGTCAACCAGAGCCGGCGCACCGAGCGGGTCGGTTTGCCGTCCAGGCACTGGAAGATGGCCGAATGCTCGCTGTCCACCGCGAGCACGCGCACCCCATGCCGCTGCGCTTCGGCCATGACGGTCTCGCCGGCCATGACCAGGATTTCCTTGGACGCCACCGCGATGTCCTTGCCGGCACGGATGGCCGCCAGGGCCGGCTGCAACCCGGCCGTGCCGACAATCGCAATCAGCACAATGTCCGCCTCCGGCAACGTGGCCAGCCGCAGCAGGCCCTCGCTGCCGCTGAACACTTCGGTCTCCGGCCCCAGTAACGCCCGCAGCTCGCCCGCTCGCGCCGGCGCCGTCACGCTGACCGCCCGTGGCCGATGCCGCCGGCTCTGTTCGGACAGCAACTGGACGTTGTTCCCGGCCGCCAGTCCGAGCAGGCGAATCCGGTCCGGCAAATCCTCGGCCACCTTCAGCGTGCTGGTGCCGATCGAGCCGGTGCTGCCAAGTAAGACGACGTTCTTCATGGATCAGTGGGTGAACGCGTGGAAGGGTTAAATGGTTGAACCATTGGAACGGCCACCGGATTACGTTTCACGCCTCACGTCAGCACATGCCGCAAATACAGATACATCAGCGGCGCATTGAACAACAAACTGTCCAGCAAGTCGAGGATGCCGCCGATGCCGGGAAACCAGTGCCCGGAGTCTTTCACGCCGGCCTCGCGTTTGAACAGGGACTCGATCAAGTCGCCGATCACCGCGGTGCCGCCGAGGAGCAAGCCCAGGACCGTGGCGTGCGCCGCCGTCATGCCGGGCAGCCGGCCGCCGGCCAGGCGCGCGAACACCAGGCTCGAGGCCGTCGCCGCCGCCAGGGCTCCGCCCAGCCCCTCCCAGGTCTTGCCGGGGCTGATGCGCGGGATCATCTTATGCCGCCCGATGACTGTGCCGACGGCGTAGGCGCCGATGTCGCTGAATTTGGTGACCACCACGAAATAGAAGACGTAGAACCGGCCGTCGGCCTCGAGGAACTTGATCTTCTGAATGAAATTCAGCAGCCACGGGATGTACATCAGGCCGAACAGCGTCGTCGAGATGGCGATCAACCCGGCGGTGTTGCTCCGTGCCACGAACTGGCGCAGGCACAACCCCAGCACGAACAGGATCAGGAAGCTGGTCTCGAAATCGTTGGCCTTGGCGGGGGGCAGTTTGGCGCCGCCATGACCGGACAGATAGGCGAAGGTGCTGGCCAGCAGCAGCAGGCCGCCGCACACGCCCCATTCCTTGAAGCAAACCAGGTGCGAGCGCTCGAGCAACCCGTAGAACTCGACCAGGCCCGTCCCGGCCAGCACCATGATGATGGCCAGGAAGAAATAATCCGACAGGAGCTGGTGGCCGGAGAACAGCGCCGAGATCACCGCCGTCCACAGCACGATCGAACTCAGAAACCGGCGCACAAACACCCGCCCCTTGGACGCGGCGGGGGGCGGGGTGGCGACGGGTCCCGATGACATCGCGGCACGTTAGCGACCCCGCCCGCCTGGTGTCGAGCGTCGATTCGCGCGGACGCTCCTGGATGCGCACTGCTCCGCCGTGGGGCCGCGGTCGATCCAGGGCCGGCTCATCCCGCCGGAGTCGGGAGGACCTTTTGCAGGGTCTCCAGCAGCTTAGCGGCCGTGTAGGGCTTGGCCAAAAACCATTTGACCCCCAACTCCCGGAGTTCCTCGACCTTGTCGCTCTGGCCCAGGCCGGTCGAGGCGATGATTGGGAGGTCGGGTGCCATGCGTCGGAGAATGCGGGCCAGGGCCGGGCCGTCCATTTCGGGCATGAGGATATCGGTGACGACGACTTTGACCGCGGTGCGGTGTTGTGAGTAGAGGGCCAGGGCCTCGGTGCCGTCGGCGGCGCTCAGGCTGGTGTAACCACTCTGCTCGAGCATGCGCACGGTGACGTCCCGTATGGCCGGCTCGTCATCCGCCACCAGGACCAACTCGCCCTGGCCGCGCCGGCCCAAGGCGGTGATGGTCCCAGCCGTGGGTGGCGGTCGAGTCGAGGTCGCCGGCAGGAAGACTTTGAAGGTGGTGCCATGATCGACCTGGCTGCTGACGGTGAGGAACCCGCCGTGGCTCTTGACAATCCCCAGCACGGTGGACAGTCCCAGGCCGGTGCCTCGGCCGACCGGTTTGGTGGTGAAGAACGGATCGAAGATGCGGTCGAGCACTGTGGCCGGGATGCCGATGCCCGTATCGGCGACTTGCAGCACCACGTATTGGCCGATCCTGGCTTCAGGGGTCATGGCGACGAAACTGGCGTCGGCCGCCAGGTTCTCGGCGCGGACCGAGAGGGTGCCGCCGTTGGGCATGGCGTCGCGGGCGTTGAGGCAGAGGTTGAGCAGGACCTGGTGCAATTGGGTGGCATCGCCGGTGACGGCCCACAGGTCCTTGGGATTTTGGGAGGCGAACATGATGTTCTTGGGGAAAGTCGCCTGCGCGATCTTGAGGATCTCGCGAACCAGGTGGCGGGGTTGCAGGAGCACCCGTTCCCCCTCGACGCCCCGGGCGAAGGTCAGGACTTGCTTGACGATCGTGGCGCCGCGCTGGGCGCTGGCATCGATGGTGTCCAGGATTCGCCGCCGTTCGCCTTCGTCGTGTTCCTCGCGCAACAGTTGCGTCGCCATTTGGATCGGGGCCAGGATGTTGTTCAGGTCGTGGGCGACGCCACTGGCCAGGGTGCCGATGCTCTCCAAACGCTGGGCCCGGAGGAACCGGGCTTCGAGCGTCTTTCGCTCGGTGACATCCTCCTTGATGGCCAGAAAGTGAGTCGTCTGGCCCGCTTCGTCGCGCACGGGTGAAATCACTGCCAGTTCGGAATAGAACTCTCCGTTCTTCTTCTTATTGCAGAATTCGCCGCGCCAGACGTGGCCGGCGCTGAGGGCCGCCCACATCTGCCGGTAGGTCTCCGGCGGCGTCTGGCCGGACTGCAGCAGCCGGGAGTTCCGACCCAGGACTTCCGCGGGGGTGTAGCCGGTCAGTTCCACGAAGTTGGGGTTGACATACTCGATCGCGCCCTGCGGGTCGGTGATGACGATGCTCATCGGGCTCTGTTCGACGGCGACGGAGAGCTGGCGCAATTGTTGTTCGGCCCCGATG
>JAGWYX010000121.1 GCA_018969165.1 Verrucomicrobiota bacterium | reverse complement strand
AGTTTGAAGTTCACGGCCCCGAACAACCTGGACCGCCGCGGATTCGATTTGAGTTTTTCCGACCACGGCACCCACCAGCCGCGGCGTTGGGCGATCTCCCGATAGGCGCGCGCGAGGGTGTTGTAATCGCCGCGCCCGAGAAAGCGCATCTGGAAACTCGTGGCCGATTTGCGCAGTAGCAGCGATGTCGTCAACCATTGGCTGGCTCCCCCGGCGACCGCGTTTGTCAGCGTGCTCCGCACCTCGGCTGCCACGTAGGGATCTTCCCAGGTCACCAGCACGGCGGCGTTCTGCTTGACGGCCCCGAGCATCTCCATGTGACAACCCTCGTAGGCCGAGGTGTCAAACTGATGGATGAATGCCCGACCGCTGTCGGCCGGGAGCAACAACCCTTCGCGCACCGGAATGACAAGGTAGCCACCCTCAGAGTTGGAAATCCCCAGGCCTTCATCGAGCAATCGCACGCCCTCGACCGCCGTCGGTCCGACGGGTTCATAGGTGAAGTCCAAGCCCCGACCGCCGTCGATCGGCCGCACACGGACCTGGACGCCATCGGCGGCCGACTCAGCGGTCGAGTGAAAAATCACGCGCAAGCTGTCGCCTTCCTGCCGGACCTCACATTGTCGCAGATCGACCGGATGTGCGGTGCCGGCGCGTCGCAAGACGGCCCGGCCGAACCGCGGAATGAACGGGCTCGATCCCCACGTTACGTGAGCCCGTTTATCGAGGATTTCATAGCGGCCGGTTTCGGCCCTGATGGTAAAGCGAACGAACGGGGTGTCGATCGCGGGCGGATGGGTGGCGCCCCGGGTGCCGCACGGGACCGCGCACGCCAGAAGTATCAAGCCCGCCCAACGGAGCCGGAGTCTGAACTCTGACACGCGCCGCCTCGATCCCGGCGTCTGGTTGTTCAACCTCACTCGGTTCGCCTCATTCATCTTCCATCCCGGTTGCGCGCCTTGGTCGTCGAGTGCTTGAAGGCACGGACAGCGGGCACGATCGTGACACCGAGACTGCGCTTGATTATGTCGAGTTTCACGGTTCAAGGGCTCGCGATTTCCATCGCAACTTGGCTCGCCGAGTATGTGTTTAGCGCCGGGGAGACATTCTTGTCTGCCGGTGCGGGCGACCTTCCAGTCGCCCCAAGCCAGGCCGGACTCGAGGGTCATTAAACCGCGAGTCCAGACGAGCGCTTTGACCTGTATCAAAGCGAACCTCGAGTGCGGCGGGCAGGCTGGCGGAAACCGACTCAAATGGCCCGCGAAACGGCGGCAGGGTTTTCCGAGGGCAGGACACGCAACATGAAATCGCACTTGCTTACATGCTGGGCCGGCGCGGCGAAAGGGTTGAGGCTGGTCGTGCTGGCGGCCTTGGCCGGGCGCTGCCTGATCACCGCCGTTGGCGGCGCTCCCGATTTGCCGGTGGTTGTTTCGCCGGCCGAGGCTACTCCACTCGAGACCCTGGCCGCGCGCGAGGTCCGCCGTTACGTGTTCCTGCGGACCGGCCTCCTGCCAGTCATCCGCACCGCTTCCGGCGCGCTCCCCGTTGCGCGGACCGTGATCGTGGTTTCGGCGAATGGGCGCGCGCTGCTCGGGGCGCTGCCCGCGGATCCGGGGCTGGCCGGGGCGCTGGTCTCATTGGCCCCCCAGGGATACGCGCTCAAAACCGTCGAGCGCGGTCGGCGCCGGTTCGTGCTCCTGGTCGGCGGCGATCCCGTAGGCACGCTTTACGCGGCCTACCGGTTTGCCGAGCGACTGGAGATGCGTTTTTATCTCCACGGCGACCTGATCCCCGAGCGCTCAGCGGTCACGGCGCCCTTGCCGTTCGATCACGCCGACCGCCTGGCGCGGGGACGGGGGGCGTCGCCTGCCGACGGGGCGGGTTGGCTCCCGTGGCTGGACGAGGAACGCCACCCGTTGTTCGCCTTGCGCGGCATCCAACCGTTTCACGACTTTCCCGAAGGCCCCGACTGGTGGAATGTGGATGATTACCAGGCGATCATCGCCCAGTTGCCGAAGCTGGGGATGAACTTCGTCGGGCTGCACACCTATCCCGAGGGGCGCCCCAACGCCGAGCCGACCGTGTGGATCGGGCTGGCCGAGGACGCGAATTCGGACGGCACCGTGAAGAATAGTTATCCGGCCAGTTATCAGAACACCCGCCGGGGCAACTGGGGTTACGCGGCAAAGCGGACTGGCGCCTTTTCTTACGGGGCGGCCGCGCTGTTCGAGCGGGACGATTTCGGAGCGGACGTGATGGGCAGCGCGTGCCCGGAACCGGCGACGCCGGAGGCGTGCAACGGCGTGTTCGAACGCACCGGGACGATGCTGCGGAGCGCGTTCCAGTTCGCCCGCCAACTCGGCGTGAAGACCTGCGTCGGTACCGAGACGCCCCTCGTGGTGCCTGCCGCCGTCGCCCGACGCCTGAAAGCCGACGGGAAGGACCCGGCCGACCCGGCGATCATCCAACAGCTCTACGAAGGCATCTTTCGCCGCGCGGCGCAGGCTTATCCGCTGGATTATTACTGGCTCTGGACCCCGGAAGGTTGGACCTGGGAGGGGGTGAAGGAGGAGCAAATCCGGGCGACCACGAACGATCTCTTCGCCGCCATCACCGCCGCGCGACGCGTTGCTGTCCCGTTTCAACTGGCCACCTGCGGCTGGGTGCTCGGGCCGCAGCAGGACCGTGCCCTGTTCGACAAAATCCTGCCCCCGGAAGTTGCCGTCAGTTGCATCAATCGCGAGGTCGGCCGCACGCCGGTGGACAAAGGCTTCGCCGAGGTGCACGGCCGCGGCAAATGGGCCATCCCCTGGCTCGAAGACGATCCCGGCTTGACTTCGCCGCAGCTCTGGGTCGGCCGGATGCGCCGCGACGCCGCGGATGCCCGTCGTTTCGGGTGCGACGGTTTGATGGGGATTCACTGGCGCACGCGTGTGCTGGCGCCCAATGTCTCCGCATTAGCCCAGGCCGCCTGGGACCAGAGTGCGTGGGATCAGCCCACGTCGCAGCCGGCGGCGCCAGCCAGGGTCGCCGGGCCGGTGGGAGGCCAGTGCGCGGATTTCTCGACGCACCCGATCGCCGGCACGACCGAGGCGCCCATCTACCAGACGGTGCGTTACAACTTGGCTGCCTACCACCTGCCGGCCAGCAACGGCCCCTGCCGGGTCACACTCAAATTCTGTGAACCCCATTACGCTGAAGCCGGCCGGCGCGTGTTCGATGTCCAGCTCCAAGGCCGAATGGTGATCGAGCACCTCGATATTTTCGCGAAGGTCGGCCAGAACCGCGCGTTGGACTACACATTCGCCGAAGTGCCCGTTACCAACGGCTGGCTCGATCTCGAGTTCGTGCCGCGCGTCGAATTCCCCAGCATCGCCGGGATCGTCGTCGAGGGCGTCGGGTTCACCCGGAAGATCAATTGCGGCGGTCCGGCCGTTGGCGACTACGCCGCCGACTGGCCCGGGTCGGTGTCACCGACACAAACCTACCCGCCGACCGTTGATTTTTACGCGGACTGGGCTCGACACCAATTCGGCGCGGCGATCGGCTCGCGCGCGGCGGCTATCTTCGAAAAAGTCGATGGCAAATTGCCGCGTCCATCTGACTGGGTGGACGGCCCCGGCGGCATTCGCCCCAATCCGCTCCCTTGGTCGGAGGTGCGCGCGGGATATGATTTCGTGGACGATTTCGCGGCTCTGGGCCCGGAGGTCCGCGGCGCCGGTAACCGCGAGCGTTTCGACTATTGGCTGGCCACCTTCCGCTACCTGCGCGGCATCGGCGAGGTGAACTGCATCTGGGCCAAGTTCAACCAGGCGCTGACCCAAGTGAAGGCGGAACCGGACGCCACCGCGCGTCAGCGGCTGGCTGCGCGGTTGGCGTTGCCGCTGCGGCGCGAATTGGTACGCGCGGTGGGTGTGGTGTTCCAAAACCTCTTCGCCACCGTCAGCACGACCGGCGAACTCGGCACCGTGGCCAATTGGCAACAACATCTCTTGCCGGCCCTGCTCGAAAAACCAGGGGCCGACCTGGCCGCGCTGATCGAGCAACCTTTGCCCGCAGAGGCGCAGCCGCCTGGGATATACCAGGGCCCGACGCGGATCATCGTCCCCACGGTGCGGAGTGTTGTCCGGGCAGGGGAGCTCCTGTCCCTGAAGGTCATTATTCTGTCTGAGCAGCCGCCCCGGGCGGCCTGGTTGTCCGCGCGTCGGATGGGGCGTGGCCGGTTCGTAAAGACCCGGTTGAACCATGTCGCGCGCGGGGTCTATGCCGTGACCATTCCACGATTCTACGACGACGCGGACGGCATCGAGTATTACATCGAGGCGCGGCCGGCTGCCGGGCGGCCGGTCTATTTCCCGGCGACCGCTCCGCGACTGAACCAAACAGTGGTCGTCATGCCGGGACCCGAACCCGGCCGCACGACAGTTTCCCGGCGATGAAGGGAGTACGGAACAGCGCTCGAGACCTTTCCATGAACCGCATGGCTGAGGGCGGCTCCTCTCCCTGGCTCGCGGCACGGCTGGCAGCGCGGCAGCGGTGGCCACGCCGCCTTGGTGTTCCCGCACTGGCGCTGTTCCTCGCCTGGGTTGGCTTGGTCGCGCTGAGCCTTGGCCACGCCGCCGACGCCGATCCCAACAATCGGTCCGGCGCTGGCGCCCCACCCGCGCGTGATTCCATCTGGCCTTCAACCCCGCCTCCGGACTGCCCATTCCCGCCCTCCACCGACGTCGCCGCCGTCGCCTTTACCGGGCGTCACGCCGAATACGCTCATGCGGATACCTGGTATCCGTCCTGGGCCGCCGACGGCAATCTTTACTCGCCGTGGACGGACGGCAACGTCAATGGACTCGGCGCCGATTCCGGCGGCACGAACGCGACCACGGGCTTCGCCACGATCCTGGGCGACGACCCCGTGCGCCTCACCATCAGCGACCAGGGTGTTTATAAATCCGACCCCTCGCCGTACGCCGGCCGATACCCCTGCGGCAGTCTCGTCTATCGCGGGGTCTGGTACTACGGCACCTATTGCCTGCAGCCGGCGGGCCAGGTGCGTCGTGACGGCGGGCTGTTCAATTGGCCGTGGCTCGGCCCGTTCGTCGGCTTCCGGTGGTCCACCGACTTCGGCCGGACCTGGACGCAGACGCCCTGCACACCGGCCCATCCGCTCTTCGGCGAAATCGCGCTCCAGGGCGAGCCGGTGAAGATTGGCTCGCCGCACTTCGTGGACTTCGGAAAGGAGTTGGAACACTCGCCGGACGGCAAGGCCTACCTGGTCGCGCATGGAGCCTCCCAAGGCGCGAACCGACGCTTCGCTTTCAACAGTTGGATCACCGGCGACGAGATTTACCTGGTCCGCGTCCGACCGTCGATCCGGAACATGAACGATGCCGCCCGATACGAATTTTACGCGGGGAGGGCTGCGGGTGGCCCACGGTGGTCAAAGAAATTCTCCGCGCTTAAACCGACCGCCGCCTGGCGCGATCACATGGGCTGCGTGACGATGACCTACGACGCCCCGTTGCGCAAATATCTGCTTTGCGTAACCGACGGCGGCAACACGGTTGGCTATTTCAACACCTATCTCCTCGAGGCCGATGGCATCACGGGTCCGTGGCGCCTGGTCAGTTACCTGGAGCATTTCGGCGAGCAGGCCTATTTTGTCAACGTGCCTTCCAAGTTTATCGGCGCCGATGGCCGCACGCTTTGGCTCTGCTACGGCGCGAACTTCAGTTCGGGCTGGGGCGGTGTGAAGTTCGTCTCGCGCCCGCTCGGCAGCCGATACGGCATGTGTCTCCAGGAGGTCCGGCTCCTGACTCCGAGTGAGGTGCCGGCCCTGGCCCGACCACCTCTGCCCACTCCATGATCGGTTCATCCCATGAAGCGCGGCCGTCACCCAAGTCGTTCGATACCCGATTCGATTCCGCCCGTTGCACATCCCGAGGATGGCTCGGAGTATCCAGCATCGAGCATCCAGCATCCCGCCCCGCGATCGCACCCGTGCCGTCGCTGTCCGCAGTCCCTCCTGTCATTCCCTATGAAAAAACTCATCGCACTGCTCACCGTCCTGGGAACGCTCACCCACGGGACCTTCGCCCAGGATCTGGCCCGGCAATTTGCCCGCCCGCCCGCCTCGGCCCGACCGTGGGTCTATTGGTTCTGGCTCAATAGCAACATCACCCGCGAAGGCATCACCGCCGACCTCCAAGCCATGCAACGCGTCGGCATCGGCGGCGTGTTGATCATGGAGGTGGACCAAGGCGTGCCGGTCGGCCCCGTCGCGTTCATGAGCCCGCGCTGGCGGGAATTGTTCAAGTTCGCGTGCTCCGAGGCCGCCCGGCTCGGACTCGAAATCAACATGAACGACGACGCCGGCTGGAACGGCAGCGGCGGACCATGGATCACCCCCGAACAGTCCATGCAAAAGGTGGTCTGGACCGAGACCACCATCGACGGACCCGCGCACTTCGCGGAGAAACTGGCTCAACCCCAGGCCAGCCACAATTTTTACCGCGACATTGCCGTGCTCGCCTTGCCTGCGCCCGGCCCGTATCGCATCCCCGACATCCAGGCCAAGGCCGAATACTCTCGCGCCTATATTCGGCCGGACAACCGGCCGCTGGAGCCGCCGGCCGGTTCGGCCATCCCACGGGAACGCATCGTCGATCTGACCGCGCGGATGGAGCCCGACGGACGGCTGACCTGGGACGTGCCTGCCGGGCACTGGACGGTATTGCGTTTCGGACACACGACCACCGGCATGGAGAACAACCCGGCGCCGGCCAGCGGTCGCGGTCTCGAGTGCGATAAACTCAGCCCCGTCGGCATCCAAGCCCAATTCGACGGCATGATGGCCAAACTCATCGCCGATGTCGGCCCCGCCGCCGGCAAAACCCTGGTCTCGACCCACATCGACAGTTGGGAGAACGGCACGCAGAACTGGACCACGCGCATGCGCGAAGAGTTCAGAAAGCGGCGCGGCTATGATCTGTTGCCCTTCCTGCCGGTGGTGACCGGGCGCGTCGTGGACCGCCTGGAGATCTCGGAGCGCTTTTTGTGGGACTGGCGGCAGACGATCTCCGACCTGCTGGTGGACAATTACGCCGGGCGCATGGAGCAACTGGCGCAGGCCCGCGGCTTGCGCCTGTCCATCGAAGCCTACGACGGCCCGTGCGACGACATGACCTACGCCGGTCGCGCCGACGAGCCAATGTGCGAATTCTGGATTGGCGGCGGCGCCTTCCAGACCTGCAAAGAGATGGCCTCCGCCGCGCACACCTACGGCCACCGGATTCTGGGCGCCGAGTCGTTCACCGCCGACAATCACGAGCGCTGGTTGCAGCACCCGGCGACGATCAAGGCGCTGGGCGACCGGGCGTTTTGCGAAGGCGTCAACCGGTTCGTGTTCCACCGCTATGCGATGCAGCCGTGGCTGAACTACCGGCCCGGGATGACCATGGGCCCGTGGGGCCTGCATTACGAGCGGACGGAGACCTGGTGGCAAATGTCGCCGGCCTGGCACCGTTACCTGGCCCGCTGCCAATATCTCCTGCGCCAAGGCCGGTTCGTCGCGGACATCTGCTACCTCCAGCCCGAAGCCGCGCCGCAGGGTTTCCAAAATCACAACCGCCACGGTTACGACTTCGACAATTGCACCCCCGAGGTCGTGCGGAACCGGATGTCGGTGCGCGACGGCCGCCTGGTACTGCCCGACGGCATGAGCTATCGCGTGCTGGTCCTGCCCGACGTGCGCACGATCACGCCGCCCTTGCTCCGCAAAATCAAGGCGCTCGTGGACGCCGGCGCGACCGTGCTCGGCCCGAAACCCGTCCGCTCGCCCAGCCTGAGTGATTACCCGCGTTGCGACGACGACATCAAACTGCTCGCGGCCGAATTGTGGGACCAGGGAAAAGTGATCGCCGACAAAACTCCCGAGCAGGTCCTGGCTGGGATGCACGTGCCGCCGGATTTTTCGGCTGCGCCGCCGCTGCGCTGGATTCACCGTCGCGATGGCGAACTCGAAATTTATTTCGTCGCCAACAGCAGTCCGTATCCGGTCGAGGCCAATTGCACCTTCCGCGTCAGCGGTAAAGTGCCCGAGTTCTGGCAACCCGAGACTGGCGGGATCGAGCGCGTCCCGGCTTACACCCTGGCCGGCGACACCACGCGCATCCCGATTCGGCTCGAACCGAGCGGGTCGGTGTTCGTCGTTTTCCGGCCGGCGGCCGGCCGGTTTGACCCGGTTGCCCGATTGACGCGAAACGGCGAACCCGTCCTGCCCCCGCCGTCCCAGGCGCCCAAGATCGCCATCGTCAAGGCCTCGTATGGCGTGCTGAACGATCCAGCGCGCACCCGCGATGTGCGCACCAAGGTCCAGGCGCTGGTGGACGCCGGTGAATCGAGCTTCCCGGTCGCCCGGATGGCGGAGGGTGATGACCCGGCCTTCATGGTGGTCAAAACGCTCGTGGTGGACTACACCGTCGCCGGGAAATCATTCGAG
>JAGWYX010000120.1 GCA_018969165.1 Verrucomicrobiota bacterium | reverse complement strand
AAACCGTGGGTTCGAGTTTCTCCGAGCGTTCTGTTCTGGAGACCAGCCGCTCTGTGCGCCTCGCTGGTGTCCTGTCTCAGCATGCGGTTGAGCATGGCGTGAACAATCGAGCGCGCTATTCTTCCTCGGTCTCGTCCGGGGCTTCCCATTTCGGGAACACCTCGGGGTCGAGTTGGCCGCGGCGGATCAGTTCCTGGAGGTCGCGGATGACGGTGCGGCGGGCGACGCGGAATTTGCGAGCCAGGGCGGAGACGTTGGGTCGCTCTTTAGCGTCTTTGACGAGCCGCCAGATTTCGTTTTGGCGGCTCAGCCGGTCGGTGGAGCGGCTGAGCAATTCCTCGACGTCGGCGCGTTTGGCGCGTTCGAGGGCCTCGAATTGGCGAACGACCTCTTGCTCGCCGCACTCGTGGAGGGCGGTTTGGATGGTCTGCTTGAGTTCCTCGACATCGACCGGTTTGGTGATGCAATAGTGCGCCCGGCGCGGCCCCTGGAGGGCGCGCATCTGCTGGTGGACCTCCAGCGCGCCGGAGACGACGATGATGGGCACGTGCGGCAGCAATTCCTTGAATTCCGGCAGGTAGTCCAAGCCCAGCTCGCCCTCGGCCAGGACGTGGTCGAGGAGGATGAGGTCCGGCGGCGTCTTGGTGATCGCGGCCAGGGCCTGCCGGGCCGAGACGGCCCGCGTCAGGGGATACGCCGAGAGGGCTTCTTCGTAGATTTCGTACTGCAGGTCGTCGTCTTCGACGATCAGGATCCGCGCCGGGTTCATGCGAGTTCGCGGAGTACGTTAACCCGCCCGCGCCGCCGGAAGCAAGTATTCAGGCGGCTGATCCGATCATCGGCGGCCGGACCGGCGCCGGCATGAAGATGGTGAACGTGCTCCCGTGGCCGACCGTCGAGTCCACCGTCAAGCCGAATCCCAGGTCCTTGGCGAATTCATAGACCATCGACAGGCCCAGGCCGGTGCCGCGGCGGCTGGAGAAGGCCTTGGTGGTGAAGAACGGTTCGAAAATCCTGGGCAGGACCTCCGGAGTGATGCCGGTGCCGGTGTCCTGGACGGCGATCCAGACATAGCGGTCGGCCGGAGCAGGCCGAAGCACCAGGGCGGGCGGCAGGTGCTGTTGGCTGCCGGTGCGCAGCCAGACCTGGCCGCGGCCGGCCATGGCATCGGCCGCGTTGAGGACCAGGTTCAAGAGCATCTGCTGGATCAGGTCCCGCTCCCCGAGGACCTGGGGCAATTGGGTCCCGGGTTCAAAGCGCACCTGCACGTCGCGCAGGAAGCGGTCGCCCAGTAATTTGATCGTATCCGCGACAGCCGCATTCACGTCGCACCAGGCCGGCTGTTGGCCCGAGGCGCGGCTGTAGCCGAGCATGGCCTTGACGATGCCCGCACCCTGGTCCACGACGGTCTTGATCCGCTCGAGTCGGACGTGGACTTTTTCATGGTCGGTCAGATTGTTTTCGATGATTTGGGCCGAGCCCTTGATGATGGAGAGGATGCTGTTGAAATCGTGCGCGATGCCGGCGGCCAAGGTGCCCAGGGCCTGCATCTTCTGGCTATGGAGCAGGGCGCGATTGGCGACCTCCAACTCGCGGGTGCGCTGGGCCACGATGTTCTCGACCTCGGCATAGCCGCGGACCAGGCGCAGGTGACGGTTGACGGCCAGCCAGGCGAAGAACAAGGCGACCGCCAGCCCGCAAAAGACAATGACCAGCAAGCGCGCCTCCAGGTACCACGGCACGACCACGGTCAATTCGTAAACCGCGGGCGTGGGATCTTCATTCCAATTGCGGTCCATCGCCTTGACCTCCAGTCGGTGGGTGCCCGGGGACAGTTGGGCGAAGGACACCCGAGCGGCGGGCGTGAACAACCATTGCGCCCCGTCCAGGCGATAGAAGAACAGCAGCCGTTCCGACGGGGTCAATTTCCACTTGTCCAGGCCCGAGAAAAGAAAGGTCATCGGCCGGTCCATCAGCATGCGGGTCTGGCTGTTGGCTTCGGTGACGAAGGTCCGGGGCGGATCGACGTCGGCCTCCGGATAATATCGGCTCAAGCCCCGGGCGGTCCCGGCCCAGACGCGTCCCTGGCGGTCCGCCAGGACGTCATAGACGGCGGCGCTGGGCAGGCCCTCTTCGACGCCGTTCATCACCCAGCAATTTTTGAACAGGCGGTAGAGACCGCTGCTGGCGGCCACCCAAATACTCCGGTCGCGACTCAGCGTCATGGCGTTGACCCGCTCGAACCCGGAGTGGACGATGGACCAGGTTTTGCCATTGAACTCGCAAATGCGGCCTTGGTCGCCGCACCAGATGGTTCCGTCCGGGAACTCCAGCAGGCACAGGGGGCGGCCGGGCACGCCGGGATCCGAGGCGCTGAAGGTCTCGAACTTCCGGTCGCGATAGACGCCCAAGCCGGTCGAACCGCCGAGCCAGATGTCGCCGTTTTGCGCGGCGTAGCAGAAGGCGATTTCGCCACCCAGGTTCCAGCCAGGTTCGGGCTTGAGGAAAGGCTGAAAAGCGCGTCCGTCAAATCGTTCCAGCGCGAAGGCGTCCGGACCACGCCCGCGTTCCCGGACTTCCACGCACAAAGTGCCGTCATGAAACTGGCCAACGGGTTCGACCGGTTGACCGTCGGGATGGGCGACCAGCCGGAATTGCCGGCTCGGCGGATCAAAGAGGAGCAAGCGCTCGCGGCTCCGGACGGCCACGGCGCCATCCGGCAGACTGTAAAGGCCATCCCCGGGACGGAAGGATAAATCCAACTCCTCGGGGTAGGGATAGCTCTCCCATTGTCCGTCGCGGTAGCCGAGCAAGGCGTTGGCGGTCCCACACCAAAGCCGGTCCTGTGCGTCCTCGAGGATGGCATGGGCCGCGGTGGTGGGGCTCTTCAGGTCCGCTGGCGAGTGCCAGGTCAGCGGCGCATACCGCATGACGCCCTCGGAGGTGGCGAGCCAAAACACCCCTTTGGCCTTTTGGTCCAGCGCCGCATCCAAGAATTGCCCCGCCAGGGAACTCTCCTGTTCGGCCGCTCCCGGGCGCGCGGGATCGAGGTGGAACAAGGCGTCGCGCGAATGCGCCCAGAACGTCCCATCATAAGCCCGCCACGCCGTATGAATTTTGCCGCCCGGCACCGCGTACCAGCGCCAGGTCGCGCCGTCGAAAAATACGACCTCGCGCACGCGCCGCCCGGCGGTCTCGGTTTCTCCCACCAGGGTCACGCCTCCCGCGCCGTCTTCCATCGGCCGCTGCAAGTTCTCCACCGGCAGGTCATGGTCCAGCGGGTGCTCACGCCAGGCGGCGGGCGAACCCCAGTCGCGCGCGGGGCCGGACACCTTGGCCAAGCCGCGCTGACCACTGATCCACAGGCCGCCGTCGCGCGCCGCGGCCATATCGACGAACCGTCCCAAGCCGGTGGTTTCGACCCGGCGGATCACCGTGGTCCGGTCCGGTCGGGCATCGAACTGGACCAGGCGCGTGGGCAGGAGAAAGAAGACCTGATCGCGCTCTGCCGGCACCAGGGGGATCGGGCGCAACTGCCGCATCACACCCCCCGTCTGGAACTCGGCTTGAATCTCGGCGATGGGATGCTTGATCCACTGCCCGCCGCGGAACTCCTGGATGCCTTCGGTGTCGAGGGTCCAAATCTGGCGTGACCGGCTCTCATACACTCGATAATTGCGCTCGAGCATCGAGGCCGTGTAAGCCTCGGTCAGGTTGGTGTATCCGGTCAGCGAACTGATCGCGTCGGCCTCGGAGTATTTGACCCAAACGCCGCCGCGGGGGCTTCCCGTCACGGTCGTCGCATAGGATTGGGGGAGCCCATCGGCCGCGGTATAGACGCGCCAGTTCCAACTTCGTTGCGCTCGCGCCCGGCCCGGCCACACGACGAGCGCCGCGGCGACCAGCAACAGCAAGCATTGGCGCGGCGTCATTCAGCGCCAGTTTATCGGCCGGGCGCCCCAGCCAGGCAATCCCAAAGATGCCGGCCAGCGGGCGGCCAGGCGCGTGGAAGCGGGTTCACGCGGGGTTGGTCACCGGCCCGGGGCTGGACGCCGCCGGTGGCGCGACAAATGGCGGCACGGGACATTCCAACGCGTCGGCAATCGCGCGCAGCAGCTCCGCCTCGCGCTCGCGGACCTGGCCGTCCGCCGCCACCGTTTGCGCGCAGGCATACAAGGCGTTCTTCCGGATCATCGGCGTCGATTGCGCCAGACGGTCCAGCGCCGCGTCGATCCGCGACAAATCACACGCGCCGGCCTCGAGCAAGGTCAACCGCTCATCCCGCGCATTCAACTGGTTGGCGCCCTGCCGAAAGGCCGCCTCGATCCCGGCCGGTTCCTCCTGGCCGACGCGCGCGAGCGCCGACAGCAGCACCGCGCAATCGGCCAGCAACGGTTTGAGCGCGTAGAACTGGATGATCGGCTTGCGGGGTGCGGCGTAGTAGGGCTCGAGGTGGCGTCGCAGGGCTCGTTGCAAGGTGTATTCAAACAGGTTCAATTGGCGATCGCTCTCGATCAGGGCTTGCACGCGCTGCATGAAGCCCGCGTGCTGCTGGGCGGAAAGCCGACGCAACGCCGGCATCGCCAGGTCCAGCAGCGGCAATCGCGCCTCGACGCCCAATCCCATTACCGGCTCGACCAGGCCCTCGAGTTCAGTCTGCACCGCCGGATCGCTCCCATCGTCCAGCAACTTCAATTGGGCGGCCCGCTGCTCGGGATCGGCGTCCAGCAGCAGGGCGTAGATCAAGGCCACGGCACCGGGAGGCTGGCCCGCCGCCAGGCGCACCGGTTCGGGCAGCGCCAGCCGCAAGGTCGCCGCGTGGTCGAGGTGCCCAGCGGAGGGCAGCCCCACCGCCGCAATGAACTGGTCCGGGTGCAACTGGCCAAGGCGCTTCGGCACCAGCGGCGCTTCCGCTTTGGTCGCGGGTCCAACCCGCAACGGTTCTGGGAGTGCCACGGCCGGAAACGAGCCGTCAAACGTGGGATCGAGCACCCGAATCCGGTCGGCGAGCGGTGGATGGGTGGCCAGCCAACGCCACCACGGATCGGCCAGGCCATTGCCGAAAAACAAGTGACTGGCCGTCTCGGCCTGCGCGCTCAGTAGCCGCCCATGCCTGGGGGAACCGCCGATCTTCTTGAGCGCGCCGGCCAAGCCCAGGGGGTTGCGCGTCATTTGCACCGCCGCCGCGTCGGCCAGGAACTCGCGCTGCCGGCTGATCGCGCTCTTGATAAGCCGCGAGCAGAAGACCCCGATCGACCCGATCCCGAGCAGCCCGATCCCGAGCCCCGCCACGACCAACCCGCGCGGGCCTCGAGCCAGGCCGCCAAGCCGGACCTCCTCGTCGTCGTTTTCCCAGCGCAGGTTGAACGTGAGTTGGAGCAGCCAGCGACCCAGCACCGCGATGCACAGGATGCCAAATGACAGGCCCATCAGGCGCATGTTCAGGCGGGTGTCGCCATTCAGAATATGGCTGAACTCGTGCGCCACCACGCCCTGGAGTTCCTCGCGGCTCAGGGTCTTGAGCGCGCCGCGGGTGACGCCGACGACCAGGTCGCTGGGCGAGTGGCCGGCCGCGAAGGCGTTGATGCCGCGCTCCTCGTCCAGCACGTAGATTTCCGGGACAGGCGTGCCCGATGCGACGGCCATTTCCTCGACCACGTTGCGGAGCTTCTGCTCGTCGGGATCGCTCGCCGGCGACGTCAGCGGCCGACCCCCCAGCATCGCGCCGACGACGGAGCCGCCCTGGGCCAATTCCTGGATTTTGTAGAGCGACGCCAGGCCGATGACCAGCAAGGTCAAGCCCGCCACACCCAGAAAGCCCGGCAGGGAGAATAGCCGTCCCCAACCGCGCGGTTGCCCGAGCAGGTCCGCGACGTTTTTGCCCGCGATCATCTGCGTCGCCAGTGCCAGCGCCACGTAGATCACCAGCACCATCACCAGGACCACCAGCCCGAAATCGATCACCAACCATCGGGTTTTGCGGCGGGTCCGCTCCTGTTGCTCGAAAAAGTCCATCTAGCGAGGAGACGCCTCAGACCTCATTCTGGCTCCGTCCGTGCATTTTCGGTTTTCGTCTTCTACCTCTCTCCGCTCTGCGCGCGCCTCGCTGAGAGAGTCCTTGAGGCGGAAAACGCAAACTGCAAAGCAAGATGCCAAAGCTTCACCTGACGACAACAAGTTCGGGAACTCAAGGACTCCCGTCAGCTTAACCCGAAGCGGCCCGGGGTTAACAATTACAAAATCGGCGGGGATTTTCGAGGGTAACGATCGGGGCAAGCGCCTGGCGCGCCTGACCGCCTCCCGCCATCGGACTCGCGCCGCCTATTGCGAGGCGCTGGTCCGCGGCACAGGGTAAGGCATTTCAAATCACGGCAGTTGGGTGACGCGATAGAAACGTCGAGTACCGCCGACGGAGGGATCGGCCACGCGCATCACCCTGTTGGTCGCCACCAGGGAATCGGCCCCGGGGAGGGCCGACCACGGTTGGTTAAATCCACCTTTGGATTGCACGGCGTAGGTCTGTCCGACCACGGCGTTCCAGACCACGGTGACGGTCCCGCTCGAGGCAAGAACGGTCGCCACGAGTGGCGGCACGACGCGCACGAAATAGATATCCTCTTCGCCATTGAAGGTCGCCGTGTAGGCAATGCACGCCGCGTTGTCGAGTGACACCATGCTGATGTAATCCCCGATCTTTTCCTGGGCCGGGTAGCCGAGCGTTTGGTCGAACGGCGCGCTGATGGCCAGGTTGGGCGACCAACTCAGGCCGCCATCGGACGAGAACGCGTAAAAGAGCTGCGAGGAGGCGTGGTTGGTGCTGTGACGTGTGTCATACCAGCAGGCGTCCACGCGGCCATTGGGCGCCACCGCCAGGGTGCCAAACCAGTGCCACGCGCTTTGCGGCCGGGAGTCGTCGGTGATCCGCCGCGGGCCGCTCCAGGTTTGTCCCCGGTCGGTGCTCCGGACGAACATGATGTCGGCGGGATCGTTGGTGCCCCGAACGGTCGCCAGCATATAGATATTGCCGCGCGTCGGCCCGGTGGACCGGTCCGCGGCGATCCAGACCTGGCCCAGCAGCCCGATGGCATTTACCCCGGGCACATCGGCGGCCAGGTCACCGCCCAGGTTGACAAAGCCCCACCAGTCAAACACCGGCGCGGCGGCGCTGTCATAGGCGTTTGTCGAGCGACTGAACACGAAGTTGCCGTTCCAGCCAGCGACATAGACTTCACCGCCGGGACCGACATCGACCGTGCCGAGCCCCGGCAAGTAGGGGACTGGCATGGGATTGAGCCAGGTTTGGCCAGCATCGGTCGAGCGGCTGAAAATCTGGTCTTCGTTGTTGGTGAAGTTATACCACGGGCTCCAGATTGCATAGAGGTTACCCCGGCCCGGTCCGGTCGTGGTGTCGATCGTCATCCAGGCCTTGTCGCCGCCGTAGGCCTGGCTGAGCAACTGCCAGCTCAGGCCCCCGTCGGTGGATTGCCACAAATCACAGTGATAAACCGGCGTGATCATCAGGCTTAAATAATAGAAACGGCCCTGGGCGTCCGCCGCCAGCACCGGGTCGCTGCGAAACACATTGGCCTCCAGCACGCCGGGAAAAGTCCACGTCAGCCCCCCGTCGCTGGAATAGGCCCATCCGGCCTGCCGAAAATCGTTGGTCACCGTGTCGAACTGCCGCCAACCAATCGCCATGCGGTCAGGATTCGTCGGATCGACGCACAAGGATGGCTCGTTGGCCGCGTCTCCGACGATGTTCTGGCCCCGCGCATCGACGTTGACCTGGTAGCTGGGCGGGTAGGGCGACACCGACCTGGGCGCCACGCCCGCGGGCTGCGCCCCCACCGCCTGGGTCCAAGCGATCCAGCCCAGGAGCAGGCATAGTTTGTAAGTTGTGTTCATATGCATTCGGCAAGGGCTTCAAACGACATGGACAACAAACGCCTGCCTGCGCGGAAGACCAGAGCGGTGTACACCCTAAAGCGGCGGACCTGGCTCCTCCCTTGCGCCGGGCCGGCAACCCGCATCCTCGGGCGAAAAGGTGCGTGGATTCGGCAGGTCTCTCTCTCGCGTCGCTCCTCGCTTGACTTGCTGGCGGACAATTCCCAGGTTCAAGGCAGTCCGCGGCACGAGCGATTGAGCGAAAGTCCAGCGAAAGTCAGCCGGTAAGGCGGCAGGCGCGTGAGCGGCGACCGCGGCGGACCTCAGAAACACGAAGGCAGACTATGAAGGCTTATATCGTTACCACCGGAATACTCTTCGGCCTGGTCGTTTTGATGCATGTGTTGCGGATGCTCTTGGAGAATCACCGCCTGGCGACCGATCCATTGTTCCTGTTTCTCACGGTGCTGGCGGCCGGCTTGTGTGGGTGGGCCTGGCGCCTGTTCCGGTCGCTGGCGCCACGGTCCTGAGCGGGGAGCTGGAAGGGGCGTGGTTGAAGCGGGCTGCCAGCTTGACGTTCGCCGGCTTTGTACCTTGTCCTGTCCAGAAATGAA
>JAGWYX010000119.1 GCA_018969165.1 Verrucomicrobiota bacterium | reverse complement strand
AAGAATTTCAGCAATTGAGGGTCCATACGGGTTCCTAGGTTGAGGTTTTCCAGGGTTGCGATGAAATCCAACAGGTAAACGAGATGCCTCGACGCCGCACCGGATACGCTCTGACCCAGGTTCTGACGGAGCGCTTTGAAAAACTCCGCGTAAGGCACCGCTTTGAAATGACCGATGTCCTCCGCTGCGCGCAGGTCGTGCAAGTGTAGAAGGACCCCGACTGTCTCGCGGCCCGGCTCAGCCACGCTCCGAAGATGGTCCCAGTATTCCTGGAAGGGATTCTGCACCCTCGCATCCACCTTGTTTTCGATGCCGAGGACAAAAGTGTCGGCCGAGACCACGATATCCAGACGCTTCCTGTCCTTGGTGGGCTGCTCCCGACCGGTGTCAACCGTCGCACCGGAAAGCCCCTTGGCGTGCACGCCTTCGCCAGCCGCATCGAGCAGGGACCGCAGTGCGAGGTCGCCCAAGCCATGCTCCTCGCTCGGATCGAGGAAGAACGCCAGGACGTTGCTGGACACGGATTCGAGACGAGGAAATCCGGCGATTTCCAGAAGGGTTTTCGGTCTCGCTCGAAGAGGTGGCAGTCGCTCGAACGCCTCCAACACGCGCACAAGTTCTCGCGTCTCGTCCACCCCTGTGGGCGTTATCGACTGCCTTTGCTGGTCCTGAGCCAGCCCGCTGAGAACTCCGTCGAAGGTGTGCAGCAGATCTTCAAACTGCTTCATTTCGGTCAAGCGCTCCATCAGCGGCAGACACTCGTGTCGAGCACCGGCGAAGTCAAGGCGCATCCCTGACACTAGCAACGGCGCCGGGTCTCCCGCTGGGCCAGCCTGGATCGCCGAGTCCGATTTCACTTCGGTATCCAAGGCTCCAGCGCAAAAGCCTCCGTGGTTCGATGAACCCCGGAGGCCATGCGCCGGCCGCTCAGTAATCGTCGGGCAGGAGGACGGTCGTGACAGACCGGTCCGCCTCGGTGATCACCCAGAACTTGATACCGTCCGCGGTGTGATACACCGAGAAGAGCCGGAACCCTTCCCGAAGCGAGAGCTCGTTCTCCTTCCGGTCGGCCCTGCACGCGTCGCCCCAGTCGCCGGAGGCGTGACGCTGCAGGGCCGAGGCGATGTCCTCGCCGGAGAGGCAATCCAAGGCCGCCGGCGTGACGCAGCAGCGGCCAAGAGGAAATTTCTGCATGTTTGTGAAATCGTGTTTACGACCTTTGTGCGGGCGGTTCGTATTCGCCGCCTCGCGCTCTCGCCGCACCCCCTGCGGTCAAGGTGGAGGCGGAGCACGACCTTGACGGCTTGGGGGGTAAAATGAAGAGAGAGCGGCGGCGGACATGGTCCACGCCTACGTGAATGCCATGGTTCCGGTAGCCTGCCGGCGGGCGCGGGCAACGCGCAGTCGCCCGCACCCGCATTCCGCTCACGACTCCGAGGCAACCGGCGTCGGGGCCGGTTTCGGCGCCGGCTGGGCCGCCGCCGCGGGCGCCTGGGCCTGGTGTTCGAGAATCCAGCTATGCACCCGGTCAGCCAGCTTGCCGAGGAGGAGCAGATCGTCCCGCCCGAAGCTGTCGCTCGACTGCCAGGCATCGCCCTGCTTGAACAGGCGGCTGAAGGTGGCATTGTAGCGAACGCCGGCCTCGGTGTCGTTGCGCCAGACGGCGGCCTTGATGGCGCCGAGGCGGATTTCATGGATGGGTTTTGTCATCATATAGATGTATCGGGGTTGAGGGTTATGGCGTTGGAGTGCGGAGATCACGCCCGGTCAAACCAGTGTGGTCTCCAAATAACGGGTCAACTCGGATTTCGGGATGCGCAGATGGCGCAATCCCCTGGAAACCTTGATGAGCCTGCGATCGATCAAGCGGCGTATGGTCTTTTCCGAGACGCCGAGAATCTCCGCCGCCTCGCGCACGCTGAAGGCGAGTCGCGTGGCGTACAACTGCGGGTCAATGCCGGCGGACGGGCGCGGATGCTCGGTCTGGGCCTCCGCTGGCAGGCCGCCAGTTGTCGGCGCGTCCATTTGGAGTGCCGTGGGTTGCTCGTGAAGCGCCGTGAAGTCCGGCGCGGGATGGTCGTTTGTATTCATACTATGAAGAGTGGGGTTGGTTGTTCTTACTGGGTTTCACGGAAGACGTGCCCGGTGGGCCTGCTGGGCCTGCGGCCTTTGCTGGCGGGCATTGAGCGCAGCGTGGAGCGCCTGTGCCTCATGCCGCGCGTCCATCGCGTCGAGGACGCGCCGCGTTTCCTGGACGCGCGTCAACTGGCCTTTGACGAGGACGGCGACGCCCGAGGCGAGGAGCCACGTGCCGAGGAAAGGGTCAAGGGGCCTGAGGAAGCACCCCACCGCCAAACAGAACGCCGGTTCGCAATACCGTTGGACGGTTGTCTCCGCGAAGGGAAGCTTCCGCCATACGGGCCAAGGTTCGCCCGCAGAAAGACTGTGCGGCTCCGCGACGCCCCGCCGCGTGTACGCGTGGATCGCGTGATAGGTGACGAGCGCGTAAAGGCCCAGCACCCAGACGCCTGTGAGGGGCGACGGCCGAGGGGCGAGGGACGCGCACACCGTGCAAAAAAACACGCCCGCGAGGAGCCGCGGCAGGTAGCGGCGTCCGAAGTTCCGGTGGAGCGCGACCTCCGCGCTCGCGGTGAGGAACCGCATCACCCACTTCCAAATGAAGGCGTTGATGCGGAGCATCCGCTTGGGCGCGAAGTACCACATTGGATCAAGGAAGTTAGGCATAAGCGTTTTGGTTGAAGCAGACGCGAAGGTAATTGGTGCCGCTCGCGGCCCACACCCGTCCCGACTGGTACACGATCCCCTCGACCTCGCAGTCGGGAGGCCCTCCGCACTTCAGATACTGGAAATCGCCCGGAATCACCGCCCACTCCATGCCCTCGGAACCCCCGATGTTGCGGGAAGCGTTCCCCGCGTCGCCCCGCGTCGCAATCCCCGTGCTCCAGCGGAAGACACGGCTGCGGGCAATGGTGTCGGCTGCCAGGGTGTTTGTCACCGTGCAGGAATTGCGGTGCCAGATTTTGCAGGCCAAGTTTGCGAGCAGCGCGTCGGTCTCCGCACGGGAGAGGACGGAGTTGTAATTGGGGACGTTCTGGGTGAGGAGGACCGTGACGACCTTCGCCGACCGCGACGTGGTGAGGAAGAGCGGATCGGCCCGCGAGATGAAGTGCTGCGCTTCGTCCGCCCACATGAAGACGTGCCGCGGGTTCCGCGTGATGTCCCGCGCCTCGGCAGCCTGTTGCCACAGGTGTTTCCAGAGCACCTGCGCCAGCCGGCCCAGTTCGCCGTGGGTCTTGATCGGAAGCGCGAGGAGAAGGATTCTCCCGGCGAACGTATCCTCCGGCGTGATGTTCGTCGTCGTGCCGAAGAGTTTCCGCAGTTCGCCTCGCACGAACGTGTCGGCGATGACTGTAAACGTGCTGATGATACAGGATCGCGTCCGGTCTGAGAGCGTGGGAAACTCGTGGAGCCAGAACCGCACGACCTGCGGCCAGTCGGCCTGCTGGATGGGCGTTTTCTGCCGTTTCTCACCTCGGAGGATGCACTGGTGGCAGACCGACGACCGCTGCCAGGCAACCGCGCGGGCCTCATCGGGACCCTGGGGCGCCGTGCCGATGATCTCGCAGATCAAATCGAGCGAAGGCGTGCCACGGGCGATGGCGGCCAAGTCCACGGCGTTGCGGACAAGTTGTCGCATCGCCCTGGTCCAATAGTCGTTTGTCCCGGTCCCGCTGTTCCGGTCCACGACCTCGGCAAGCGACGCGAAGAGATTCACCACATTTTCTGTGATGTGCCCAGAGCCGGCCCGCCGGTATTGGTATTCCAGCGGGTTGAATCTCCACGGCTGGTCTGGCGCGAAGATGACAAGATCGCCCAGGCGTCCGGTCCTGGCGCAGTAGTCCCGCCAGACGCGCGGTTCGTCGCCTTTGACGCAGAAGAGGATGCCGCCGGCGCCGCTCCGCAAAAGTGCCAGGGCCAGGTGTCTGCCTGAGCCGGTGGACTTCCCGCTTCCACTTTGCCCCCAAATTTGTATTCCCTCGCACGCGTTCCTGATCGTGAGCGCATCTCGCGGGTCCTCGCTCAAATAAATGAGCGGTGTTTCCAGATCGAAAGGATCGCGCACCTTCCGGGTCACGTGAGGGGCCTGCGCCGCGGATGATCTGAGCCATTGGAGGATGCGGTTCATCGTTCCTCCGCGAGGTCGCGTTCCATGACTTCCCGTTCGAGGCCCACCCTCGCCACGACGGGTTGCGGGATTCCGTATTTTGCGAAGATGCCCTCGTTCACGGCCTGCCGTTCCTGGGCGGCGAGCCGGTACGATTGAGTTGCTCGACCAAGCGCAGCACCTGACTGCTCAAGCTGCCGACTTGCCCGGCCAATTCCTCCAACCGCCCGGTCAAACCGCTCAACTGCCGGTCGTGCGACCGGGTCAATGCCGCGGCCACCTCCGCCACGTATTTGTTCGCCTCGACCACATGCTTCGCCAAGCGTTCGAGTTGCGACGCCAATTCGGTCAAGCGCGCGGTGATATCCCGGTCGCGCTGCTCGTACTGCTCGTTCAGGCGTTGCAACGCCTCGGCCAAGAGGTTCAGTTCGGTCTTCATAGCGCAGGGGGGTGAGGACTTGATCCGCTTCTGGCTCGTGATAGCGCGAGCGGTTGTATGCGGCCCGTGCGGACACGAGAGAGGCGAGTTTCTGTTCGAGCCGAGTCCGTTCTGCTGGCGTGAGCACACCGCCGGAGGGGTCCTTGAGGCCGTACTCGTCGTTCACGAGCTTGCGGAACACGTCGTACATGCCTTCCTTGCGGAAACCCGGCGGGTTGATGTTCAGGGCCTTCAGGGTGATCAATTCCGTCCTCGGCACCAGAAAGTGAAGCTCGGTCCGCTGCAAATGCGCGTGGCGAATCCAGAGGCAACTGTATTGGTGTTCCCGCAGGCCGGCGAAGGCGACCCCCTCGAACTTGCGGATGATTTCAGCTTCGTGCTTTTCCGGGATCATCCGCTCGAAGCTCAAGACGCCGGAGGTATAGCGGTGCCGGTTCCGGCAGTGATTGATGAGGTTTCTCACCAGATCGGCGTGGCCCTTCACGACCGCAGGCGCCGGGTCGCGGACCACGCCGCGCCGGTCACGCGACCCCGCCAGATACTTCATGGGCGCTTCGCTCAAGAGGTAGGCGAGCGCGGATTCGCTGGTCGCCGTGCCGCGATGGAAGAATTTCACGAGCATTTTATCGTGCGTCATGGGTGATCCCCTCCAAGTGCCGGGCGATGGCCGCGACATAGGCCAGGAGGACGGCAGCATTCGCCGGCCCGTACTCGGCCGCCTTGTCCGACAGGGTGGCGAGGTGCGCCCGCAAGCTCAAGAGCACGGCATACCACCGCTCCTGGCCCCGGTGGTTGTATATCCGGCTCTGCTGGATCAACTGCCGGAGAAGGTCGTTGATCGAGACTCCGGCCGACTTGGCCTTCGCGGCCAGAGCCGCGTGTTCCTCTGCGGTCAGCCGCAGCGAGAGGGCCTTGGTGCGCTTGGCCGCCTTTCCGCCAACCCGACCGTGGTATCGGTCGGGTAGAACTTGCTTACGTAAGGCAGATGCTCTGGTTTGTGGCGTCATGGCTGGGGAAGTCGGCCTGCGGATCTCAGAAAACTCACGATCAGAAACGCGGCGGCCTCGACGATGAGGATGAGGATCGCCGCGGTTCCCAATACCATGAACGGGTGTTTGGTAAGTCGGGCGCTGGCTTGCCGGCAGAGGCCGTGAATGTCATTGAGCAACTGCACGAGGGGCTGCGGTGTGGCGGGAGGCGCGGTGGCCGCCGCTGCCGCCGCCACCTGTGGCACCGGGACAGCCTGCTTCCCGGCCGTGCCGTTCCTGCGGCCGTTGCGACCGGGGGATGTCCCGCGCTGCGCCGGCTGGCTCGATCCCGCCGGAAAGGGGTCGATCCCGCCAAGGAGCGTTGTCCGCTCGCACCAGACGCACCGCGTTCCCCAGTGGCGGTGCCGGGGATTGCGGGGACAGGTTTGCAGATCCGCCTCCGCCCGGCGCAACCCGTCCTGCCAGGCGGCGGCGTCCGGTCGGAGCCGGGGCTCGCGGTGCCCAGCAGAGAAGGCACGGTAAAAGAGGTCTTGCAGGACGGGATGCAGTAACCCGAAGAACACCGCGCCAGGTTTGGGGCTCCAGAGGCCCGAGCGATCCCGCCACGGCAGCACACCGGAGACAATGCGCGCTTCGAGCGGCGGCGGGTCGCCCCCGCCGTGGAACACCCCATCGAATGGGTGGCAACCCTCGCCCAAGAGCTTCCAGATCAAGACCGCCAGCGCAAAATGGTCATGGTGCGGACAGCGGTCCACGTCTGCCAGGTTTCTGCCCTGGAGTTCGGGCGGGATGAACTCGCCCTTGCCCACGGGACAGCGGTAGGTGATGCCACGCTCGGTGTCCCGCACCTGCCAGCTATCCGAATCGATCAAGGTCACCAGGGCGTCCTCCCGGACCAGGATGTTCGACTCGTTCAGGTCGCCGATCGCGAACCCGCGTCCGTGCACCATCCCCACCGCAGCGCTGAGGTTCCGGGCCGCCCGCACCAGGTAGGCGTAGGTGAAGGCGGGGCAACGGATAAGCCGGAGATCGTGGGTGTAATACATGAAGACGGGCTGGGCCGCCGCGATCCTCGGCATGAGGTAGCCGGCGAATTGCGGCTTGGCTTCATGGGTGAACAGGCACTCCACCGGCCAGGCGACCGGACAATGACCGTTCGCGGGAGGCGCCGGCTTCCCCATGATGAGCCACACCTTCCACCAGCGCTCTAATGTGGGCTGGTGGAAAATCTTCGCCACGAGCGTCCCGCTCCCGGAGACGGGCATGATCTGTCCCTCGCCCCCCCGGCCAATGCTCTGCCCGTCGAGGACAACGCTGCCGCCGGCTCCGGCGATATAGTTCAGTCGCATAGCGTCGCCACGAGGAGGGTTCTGTCGTCGTCGCTCCGAGCCGCCACCCGCGGGGAAAGGAGAAGCTGCCGGATGGCTTCGTCCCCCTCCCACGGAGGCAAGGAGCGCAGTACGTTGAAGAGCGGGTTGAAAAACCCCGGATGTGGGGTCCCGGCGGGCATTGTGAGCGCCAGCCGCTCCAGGCCGTCGGTGAAGACGGCGACGGACCGGAATGGCGCTTTGCCACGAGTGCGCACGGTGATCTCCGCCGCCGCGTTGCAACCAAGGAGGGAGGTCTCATTGGCGAAGTCGCCCTTGGCCGGTGCCGTAACGGTCGCGAGCGTCCCGTTGCCGTCGCCCGCTACCACCGCGCCGTCGCCCACGTGGGCCGCTACGAGGAAGTCGGGAGTCGCGATGACCACGATCAAGGTGGTGGCCAGATCATGCGCTGCCATTCCGAGCGACCGCGCCTGCCGGCGTATCCGCCGGTCAGCGCACCGGACGGCCGTGCGCACGATGCGCCGGGCCGCGCCTGCCTTGATTTGCCCCTCCGCCAGGCAGAGAAGCGCGCCGGCATGAAGCGCGGCGCCCACCGCCAGAGCGCTGCCCATGTCGGCGAAGACCGCGCTGCCGGCCCCGTCGGCGACGGCAAAGAAGAGGGAGTCCTGCGAGACGAACCATGCGGCTGTGTCTTCACATCGGCGCTTCTGCCGGACATGCCGCGAACCGGCGACGCACGCCCCCATGACCCGCCACATGGGGGTCGCCCCAGGCCGCGACAGTAATGGTTGCGTGAACCGGGTCCCCTCCTTCGCTGCTGCGTGTGGTGCCACCGCAGTGCCGGCAACAGCTTTGCCGCGCCCCAGGAGGCGGAAGACTCCCTGAGAATACCGATGGATCAAGTCTGCCCAGCAGCCCTGTCCGGCCATCATTGATGTTGCAGGTGGATTCCACATACTCGTCTCCTACAGCGTTGACCAATTGGGCGGCGGCAAGGGCACCTGGTCGCCGGGACGCGACACCGCGACCGATGACAAACTGGCCGAGAGCCATTGAAAGAGTTCGGCGAACTTCAAGCCGTCGAGCGGCAAAGGCGGCCGCAAGGAGAAGCGGGCCAGTTCCTCCATGTCGGCGCCTTTGACCCCGATACCGAAGAAAGCAAGCCTCTTCCTCTGTTCCGCCTCCCGGGTCCGTCTGGCCGCCTCGGCGATGTCGTCGGTCGAGCAGCCGTCGGAGATCAAAACGAGCCAGGGCCGGTAAACCGCTAAACCCGCAGACCGGTATTGGGCGCGGCGGTTGTCGAGGAGTTCCAATGCCTTGACCACTGCCGCGCCCATCATGGTGCAACCGCCAGCCGAGAGTGTCGGAGGGGTGAAGTTCTGCGGGCTCGTGAAGTCCACATCCACCGTGGGCGCACTTGAGAAGCTCACGAGCGCGAGCTCGACCCGCAGACAGGCCAGGCTGTCTTGAACGAGGCATGTGTGCAGTTCTTTGAGGCCGGCGTTCAATTCCGCGACAGGCGAACCCGACATGGAACTGCTCCGGTCCGCCACGACGACGCAG
>JAGWYX010001045.1 GCA_018969165.1 Verrucomicrobiota bacterium | reverse complement strand
CAGCCGGGCAAGGGTGCGCTCGTAAACCGGCTCGAGCACGATGAGGCGCGAAAGGGCCGAGCACTTCTGGCCGGCATAACCGAAGGCCGACTGCAACGCCCCCGGCACGGCCTCATCCAGGTCCGCGTCACGATCGACGATGATGGCGTTCTTGCCGCCCATTTCGCAGACGACATGCTTGAGGTGCGCCTGTCCGGGGCCGGTGCGTCCCGCGGATTCAAAGATCTTCAGACCGACTTCCTTCGAGCCCGTGAAGGCGATGAAGGCCACCGCAGGATGCTCGACCAGGGCCGCGCCGATGTCCGCGCCGCGGCCAGGCAGGTAATTGAGCACGCCGGCCGGCAGGCCGGCTTCGCGGAATATTTCCATCAGCCGATAGCCGATCACCGCCGAGGGCTCGGCCGGTTTCATGACCACGGTGTTGCCGGTAACGAGCGCCGCACTGGTCATGCCGCACAGGATGGCCAGCGGAAAGTTCCAGGGGGCAATCACCACACCGACCCCGCGCGGGCGATATTCCGCGTGGCACGATTCACCGGGGACGTGCGCGGTCCTGGTGGGCCGATCCAATCGCCGCATCGCTTGCGCGTAGAATCGGCAAAAATCGATCGCTTCGGTGACGTCGGCGTCCGCCTCGCGCCACGGCTTGCCGACCTCGAATACCTCCCACGCGGCCAATTCGAACCGCCGCGCCCGCATGATTTCAGCCGCCTTCTCCAAAACTCCCGCCCGCGTCTCCGTCGAGGTGCGGCGCCATGCCGACCAGGCGCCGCGGGCGGCTTCGACCGCCGCGGCGGCGTCCGCCAGCGTCGCTCGCGCGACGCGCCCGACGACTTGGTTTGGGCACGCCGGGTTGAGCGATACGGTGTGGTCCGCCGTTGGCACCTCCTTTTTGCCAATGACCAGGGGGTAGGTTCGTCCCAATTGTTGCCGCACCAGCTCCAGCCCTTCGCGCAGGGCGGCGCGGTTGGCGGGCTGGGTAAAGTCGGCCCACGGCTCGTTCTGGAACTCTCGCCGGGGAGAGGAGGCGGCCTTGGTCTCCCGGCTCAGGGAGAGCACGCCTTCAGCCGGATCGCGCAGGAGCGTTTCGGCGGCTTGGTGCGCGGCGAATTTGGCGCGCAGGAAGCCTTCATTCGACGTATTCTCGAGCAGCCGCCGCACCAGGTAGCCCATGCCGGGGAGCAATTCGCCAACCGGGGCGTATTCCCGCACCCGCAGCCCGAGCCGCACCAGCGCCGCCTTGATCGGCTCGGCCATGCCGTGCAGCATTTGCAGCTCGAAACTGCGCGGGTCAACCCCCAGGCGCCGCGCCTGCACCAGCGCGTGGGCGATGCTCCGGACGTTGTGCGTGCCCAGCGCCAGCCTCACGTGGCGCTCGTGACGGAGCAAGGTGACGGTCAGCCGCTCCAAATTGGCGTCGGTCTCGGCTTTGTGCAGGAAGACCGGGACCGGCCAGCCCCGCTGCCGGGCGAGGACGGTCTCATAATCCCAATAAGCTCCCTTGACCAGCCGCACGGTGACGCGGCCGCGACGGCGCTGGGCCCATGCCAGCAGGTCGTCCAGATCCCGTTCCGCCTCCCGCAGGTAGGCCTGGATCACCAAGCCCACGTCGTCGTGGTCGCGAAACTCCGGCTCTTCCATCAGGCTCTTGAACAAGGCCAG
>JAGWYX010001044.1 GCA_018969165.1 Verrucomicrobiota bacterium | reverse complement strand
AGCGTGCCCGACACCGCGCCGCCGCGCGTCGCCGGCGCCAGGCCCAGCGCGGCAAGGAGCGTCGCCACCAGGGCCAGATTCTCAATTCTTGGGAAGGAGATGTTCATCATGCGCCTCTCGAGTTGGAGCGGGAATTCCGGTTCGGCCGCGCCGCCAAAGTCCGTTTGGCCGGGCGTACCGGTGCTGGGATGTTTCTCGGGTATATCCGCAAGTCAAACTTCCGACTGCCGGTCGGTGGGTTCAATTCGGCGAATCGGGGGCATTAGATCAAGACGATCCCCTTTTGACAAGGATTAAAAATACGCGGCAGACGCTCGACAATTTTGCCTTCTGAACGGCCCGCGGGGGTCCTAGGCTGGGCCGGTGAGCAAGAAGAGCGCGAAGATTGCGGGGTTGATTGCGGCCTGCCAGGGGGGCGACCTGGACGCCCATTACCTCGGTTACTTCGAATGTTTCAACCAGGAGTGCTTCTACGAGGCGCACGATGTGCTGGAGGAACTCTGGCTGGCGGACCGGCGCGGACCCAACGGCGATTTTTACAAGGGCTTGATCCAACTCGCCGGCGCCTTCGTGCACTTGCAGAAACAGCGGCTGCGGCCGGCCGCGGCCCTCCTGAAGCTGGCGCGGGACAACCTGGACTCCTACCCGCGCCTGCACCAACGCCTGGACGTCGCCGCGGTGCTCACCCTCATCTCCGATTGGTTGGACCGGTTGGAAACCGGCGGGTTTTCGCTCAATCCGCTGACCTCGACGACCGCGCCCAAGCTCGCCCTGCAATCCGGCACTTGACTTGCGGCCGAAGGCTTTCGAGAGTCAACGCCTCCTGATGAAACCATTCGACTCCAGACTCACCTGGATTGCGTTCGCCGCCGCCTTGGGCGCCTCGTCCCTCGGCACGCGGCCGGCCCAGGGCGCGTCCCTGCCGGCCACGGACCCGGATCGCGGCCAAACGGTGGTGTACCGGGACACATTCGGCGTGCCGCATCTCTACGCCGATACCGTCGAGCGCGGGCTCTACGCGATGGGTTACGCCCAGGCCGAGGATCGTCTGGATGAACTGCTGAAGAACTACCTCCGCGCCATGGGAGAAATGTCCGCCGCGTTTGGCGAGACCAACCTCCGGGATGACGCCGTCGCGCGCATTTGGGACCACTACGGGACCGCCCGCCGGAACTTCCATCGCATCCGGCCCGTAGTCCGACGGCACCTCGCGGCCTTTGTCCGCGGCATCAACGATTACCTGGCGGCCCATCCCGCCGCGGTGCCGGCCTGGTGGGGGCGCCGCCAGGTGGATGTGTTCATGCCCATCGCCCTGTCCCGCCATTTCATGTGGGGCTGGCCGCTCGGCCAGGCGGTGGCCGACCTGCGGGCCGTCGGATTGAGCCCCGATTTCCAGGTTGACCTGCGCAGCTCCAACGAGTGGGTGGTGGGCCCGGCGCGCACGTCGATCCAGGCCCCCATCCTGTTGATCGATCCGCACCTGTCCTGGTGGGGCGAACAACGGTTCTGGGAATGCCGCATTCATGCCGGCCGCCTCCACGGCTCCGGGTTCACCATCCCCGGCACCCCCTATGTCGGCCTCGGGCACAACGACCACGTCGCCTGGGCGATGACCACCGGCGGACCGGACACGGCCGACATCTATGATTTGACGCTTAATCCGA
>JAGWYX010001043.1 GCA_018969165.1 Verrucomicrobiota bacterium | reverse complement strand
GCAAAACCGTGCGCACCATGAAAACGCCAGTCAATTCCGCCAAGACACTTGAAACCTCCCGCCGCCAGTTTTTAAAGACGTCCGCCACCGTCGTTTCGGCGGCGGCGCTCGGCGGATTGGACCTGGCCCGCAGCGCCTACGCCGCCGGGTCCGACATCCTCCGCGTGGGCATGATCGGCTGCGGCGGTCGCTGCGCCGGCGCGGCCGCCCAGGCCTTGACCGCGGACCCCGGCGCCCGGCTCGTCGCCATGTGCGATCTTTTCTTGGAGCGCGTTCAAGGAAAGCGACAGCTCCTCAAGGAACAAAAGCCGCAACAGGTCCAGGTGGACGACGACCACTGTTTCACCGGGTTCGAGGGCTACAAGCACGTGATCGAGGCCTGCGACGTCGTGCTCATCGCCAACGCCGCCAAGTTCCATCCCTTCCATACCCAGGCGGCGATCGCGGCCGGCAGGCATGTGTTTGTCGAAAAACCGCACGGCATCGACCCCGCGGGGATTAAAACCATGCAGGCAGCGTGCGACCTGGCGCGTCAGAAGAAACTCTGCGTCGCCTCCGGTCTGCACAGCCGCCATCACCCCGGCTACATCGAGACGATCCAACGCATCCACGACGGGGCGATCGGCCAGATCGTGGCGATCGAAGAGAATTTCCTGCGCGGTCCGTATGGTGTGATCCCGCGCAAGGAAGGCCTGAACGAGTTGCAGTGGCAATGCAGCACTCAATATCACTTCACCTGGTTGTCCGGCGACGACGTCGTGCAGTCGCTGGTGCATAACCTGGATCGCGCCAGTTGGGCGCTGGGCGGAGCGGTCCCAATCAAATGCCACGGCCTGGGCGGGCGCTCGGCGATGTTCGAGCCGATCTACGGTGATGTCTTCGATCATCACTCGGTGATTTATGAGTTCGCCGGCGGAGTGCGGCTGTATGCCTTTTGCCGGACCACGATGGGTTGCTACGACGAGTCCTCGAGCATCATCCTGGGCAGCCAGGGCCGGGCCTCGATCCTGAATTGCCGCATCCAGGGCCAGACCAATTGGCAATGGCGCGGCGAGGCCGATCCCTACCAGATCGAGCACGACAAACTGTTCGCGGCCATTCGCTCGGGCAACCCGGTCAACAACGGCGATTACATGACGCGCAGCACATTGATCGCCGTCATGGGCCAACTGTCGTGTTACACCGGCAAGGAGATTAGCTGGGACCAAATCCAGGCGTCTGACTTTTCCTATGCACCCAAGCCGGCCGATTGCCACGACGGCATGGAACCGCCGGTCAAACCGGGCGCCAACGGCAGCTACCCCGTGCCACTGCCGGGCCAGACCCGGCTCACGCTGGCCTGACGGGGATCGGGCTTCTGGTAAGGCCCTTGATCCTTTTGGACCTGCTTACGGTCCATGAACCTGGTAGGGTGGCGCTGCCGCGGTCCGATTCATGGGAAGCCTAGATTCGCGACATCTCAGGCGTTGAAAGCGTGAATGAGAATGGGTCGGCCCCGGCGCGCCAGCGTCCTGGAGTGCGGCCCTTAACCGGTTTCACGCCGGATGATTTGGCTGATGTTGGCAGTTGCTCTTACTGACCAGACCCTGGGATAGAATACAGTTTGCCAGCGGCCAATTTGCCCTGGGGCTAGGCGTGCGGGTAGGAGTGTATCCTCGGCGATACTC
>JAGWYX010000118.1 GCA_018969165.1 Verrucomicrobiota bacterium | reverse complement strand
CCGGTCATCCACAGCTTGAAATGGTAGGTCAGCATCGCGTTGGCGCGGTACCAATAATCCTGCCGATTCGGAAACGCCCCCTCCGCACCGTAGCTGTCCGACTCGAACATCCCGCCCGCCGAGGCCGTGAATTTTCCCGTCGCGCCGATCACCTGGCTGAATTGGAGCATGACGTTATCGGCGGTGAAAATGCTGCCGGCGGCCTGGAAGGTGGGATTGTTCTTGCGGCTGTAATCCAGCTCGAGCGAGGTCTTTTCCGAGAATTTCTGGATCAAGGTCATGCCCACCACCGGCGAAGCAGGGGCCGGGGTGCCGTCGCTGAAAGAAGTGGCTTCGTAGCCGACCTTCACCATGCCGGTGAGTTTCTCGGTAAAGTTCCCTCGCATACCCACGAAGCCGCCGATGATGTTCAGGTGCGGGCTGTCCGGTAACCCGGGCAGATTCGGCGTGCTGGGGAGGATGGCTGTCTGGCCATAGTAACCTTCGCCGAAGACCTCGGCCTTGGGAAACACTTTCCAGCTAAAACCGGTCGTGGCCGTCAGCGTATCGACATCGTAGAGCGGTAAGCCAGATTGGAAATACGTGGCGCTGTGCGCGCCGGCGACATAAACGCTGGTCTTTTCGCTAATCGCGTACTCGAGCCGATAATTGTTCGCATACGCCGTTTGGTTGATGTTCTGAAACGGGATCGAGAGGAACAAATATCCGTAACCGCCGGCCAGCGGCGAGGAAAGGAACTGGATGCTGTCGGTACCTTCGATTTTGAGCCGTTGCCACTTGATCCGGTCCTTGATCGTTATCAGGTGCTCGGTCGTGTCCAATTCCGTTTGTTTGGCATAGACCAGGTTGGGCGCCGTGTAATCCACCGAAATGAAATTGGCCTGCTCGCGGTTGATGTCGAACGGATTCGCCGTGATGTCCTCCTTGCCCATCCCGAGGCTCAGGCCAGGAGCGATGGTCGTGATGAAATCGTCCCGGGGTTGGAGGGCGCTCGGCATGTAAAACACGTTGTCGCTGTATTGCTCGCTCACCGAGACGTGCGGCTTGATCTCCACCGGCCCGGCCTGGAAGGCCATCAAGTCGGCTGGGTCGAAGGCCTTGACTTGACCGGTCGCCGCCGAGACACCGGCGATCACCGCGACCCAGCGGCGTCCGCGTTGGCTGGAGAATTTCACTCGTTGGCGAAGCTCAGCATCTGGAACACCCGGCGGCCCGGTCCAAGCCCGGGGGCCGGGCGGCGCGCGGTCACGCCGTCCAATTTGTCCTTTCGTCAGTCCAGATGGTCGTCATTCAGAGCGGCGATACTTAGTTTTTTTCGGGCCATTTAGCAAGCCAGAAATCCAGCGAGGCGCGCCTCAGATTTCATCCCGGCTCGGTTTTCGGGCATCGTCCGTTTTCGTTTGTCGCCGGTGGTCGCTTGACCCCCTGCGGCAAAGCGGCTACACGTGGCCCCAGGCATGAGTGCGCCGGCCCAATGACTTCTTTCCTCTACCTCGCGGTGGGCCTGTTCCTGGGTGGCGCTATCGGGTGGCTGCTGGGCGCCCGCCGGCCACCCGCTGGAACCGACAGCCGGCTCGAAAGCGAACTGCGCGGCCGACTCGAACAACAGGAGGCCGAGCTGGCCCGGCTCCGCGCCAGCCTGACGGATGCCGGCAATGCCCGCGCGACGGCCGAGGCCAGGC
Organism: Verrucomicrobiota bacterium; assembly: GCA_018969165.1. Taxonomy (GTDB): domain Bacteria; phylum Verrucomicrobiota; class Verrucomicrobiia; order Limisphaerales; family JAGWYX01; genus JAGWYX01. Next base: position 6,949 of record JAGWYX010000118.1, on the reverse strand, counting down.
ATGCCGCGGCGGAGAAGTTGGCCGCCGAGCAACGCCAGTGGCACGAGCAAAATCTCCTCGCTGCCCGCCAGGCCCAGGACAAAGCCCTGGCCGACTTGCGCGATGCGTTCAAGGCGCTGAGCACCGACGCCCTCAAGCAGACCGCGCCCGAGTTCCTCCGCCTGGCTAACGAAACTCTGGCAAAGTTCCAGGAATCGGCGAAAGGCGACCTGGCCCAGCGCCAGCAGGCCATCGCCACCCTGGTCAAGCCGTTGGAGGAACAGCTCGAGGTTTATCAGCAGCGGTTGGCCCAGAGCCAGACAACCCAATCGTTGACCCTCGGCGAATTGAAGAAGCAGCTTGAGACGTTGGCCGTGCAAAGCCAGTCGCTGTCCAGCGAAACGCTCCAGCTCCGGCGCGTGCTCAGCTCCAACCAGGCCCGCGGCCGGTGGGGCGAGGAAACGCTGCGGCGCGTGGTCGAGGCGGCCGGCATGAGCGCCCATTGCGATTTCAGCGAGCAAATCCAATCGGGCGACAGCAAGCCGGACCTGGTCGTTCACCTGCCGGGGGACCGCGTGATCATCGTGGATGCCAAGGTGCCGGACCTTGATTTTCTGGGCGCACTGGATGCCGCCGATGGCCTCAAACGCGCCGAAGCGCTGGCCGCGCATGCGGCCAAGCTCAAGGCCACCATCAAGGCGCTGGCGGAGCGGGATTACCCGCGCCAGTTTGCGAACGCGCTGGATTATGTCGTGCTGTTTCTGCCGGCCGAATCGCTCTTCAGCGCCGCGCTGGAGGGGGACCGTGATCTGATTGTGTGGGCCGCCGGCAAGCAGATCATGCTTGCCACGCCGGCGTCCTTGATCGCGTTGCTGCGCTCGGTCAGCCTGAGCTGGCAGCAGCATTCGCAAACCGAGAATGCGGAGAAGATCGCCGAGGCGGCCCAGGAGCTTTTCGCGCGGGTTTGGACCTTTACACAGCACCTGGAACGCATTCGGCGCGGGCTCGAGGCGGCCAACTCGGCCTTCAACGACGCGGTGGGCAGTTACGAGCGGTCCGTCCGCCCGAGCGGCGAGCGTTTGCTCAAGCTTGGGGCGGGCCAGGCCGGCAAGGAGTTGGCCGAGCTCCAGCCGCTCGGTGGGGCGTTGCGCCTGCCCGCGGGCGCCCCCAATCCGGACCGGCCGGCGGAGACGAGAAATGGCTATTGACTTGCTCGGCTTGTTTGCTAGGTTCACCGGTCTTTGAAGCGAACCGTGGAATGAAAACCCATTTGCCGAAAGTCAACCTGGACCAGCGACCGTGGCACGTGATTGATGCCAACGGCGCCGTGCTTGGCCGGCTGGCAGTCCAGATTGCCGACATCCTGCGCGGGAAGAACAAACCGGTATTCACCCCGCACCTGGATGCCGGAGATTTCGTGGTGGTCATCAACGCCGAAAAAGTCATCCTGACCGGCAAGAAAGAGACCAACAAGCGTTACATGGCCTACTCCGGCTGGCGGGGCGGCGAGAGCTACGCCACGGTGGCTCAACTCCGGGCCCGGCATCCCGAGCGCCTGCTGCTCCACGCCGTCAAGGGCATGCTGCCCAAGAACCGACTTGGCAGCGTGCTGCTGACCAAGCTGAAAGTCTATCGGGGCGCCCAGCATCCCCATGCCGCGCAAAGACCCGCGCCGCTGGCCGCCGCCCACTAGCCGCTCCTCGTTATGTCCGACACCAAACCCCTGGAATTTCTCGGGACGGGCCGCCGCAAGACCGCGGTCGCTCGCGTCCGCCTATGCTCGGGTTCGGGCAAGGTGATGATCAACGGCCGATCGCTGGAGCATTATTTCTTGACAGAGACGGCGCGCGCGCACGCGGTGCAGCCGTTGGTCACGACCGAGTCGGCCAACCGGTTCGACGTGCGCGTGAACGTCGAAGGCGGCGGGCCCGCCGGCCAGGCCGGTGCGGTCCGGCACGGCATCGCCCGGGCGCTGCTGGCGGCCGACGCGACCCTGCGGTCCCTGCTGAAATCGCACGGGTTCCTGACACGCGACCCGCGCACGCGCGAGCGCAAGAAATACGGCCAACCCGGCGCCCGCAAACGCTTTCAATACAGCAAGCGCTAGCACCTCCAGGCCGCCGCCTGGGCGGACCACGGCATGCGAGCAGATGAACGCACCCGGATGCGCGGTTGCCGCGGCGTCCTGGCACAGGCTCAAGATCAATGAGCGCCCTGAATCCGGTTCCCGTCGCGATCGTCGGCGCCTCTGGATACGCCGGCGAGGACCTTGTTCGCCTGCTCTTAAGCCACCCGCGCGCGGAGCTGGCGGCGATCACTTCACGGCAGTACGCGGGCCAGACCTTGGCGCAGGTCTTTCCGAAATTCGCGCATCATCCCAAGGCCCGGTCCCTCCGGTTCAGCGAGCCGACTACCGACGCGCTGGTGCGGCAGGCCGCGGTCGTTTTCCTGGCGCTGCCTCACGGTCTGGCGGCCGAGTTTGCCGCGCCGCTTTGCCAGCAGGGAGCCCGGGTCATCGACTTGAGCGCGGACTTCCGGCTGCGGAACCCGGCCGTTTACCAGGAGTTTTACGCGCAAGTGCATCCCGTGCCCGAACTCCTTTCGCGGGCGGTGTATGGTCTGCCGGAGATTTACCGTTCGGCCCTACCCGCCGCCAATCTGGTCGCCTGTCCCGGATGCTATCCCACCAGCGTGCTGTTGCCGGTCCTGCCGCTCGTCCGGGCTGGATTGATCAATCCCCTGAGCATCATCGCGAACTCGCTCAGTGGTGTCAGCGGGGCTGGGCGCAAACTCGAGTCCGATTATCTCTTTGTCGAGTGCAACGAAAGCCTCCGACCGTACGGGGTCCCCAAGCATCGCCACCTGGCCGAGATGGAACAGGAACTATCGCAGGCGGCTGGCCGTCCGGTGGTGGTCCAGTTCACGCCCCATTTGGTCCCCGTTAACCGCGGGATTCTCACGACGCTTTACCTGGCGCCGGCGCAACATTTCAATGACACGGCGGCCGCGGCGCGGTTGGACGGGAGCCTCCGCGAGTGCTACCAGTCAGCCTACGGTCAGGAGCCCTTTGTGCGCCTGCTCGCGGGCCCGGCCCTGCCGGACACCAAGAACGTGGTCGCCACCAACGTCATCGAGATCGCCTGGCGGTTGGACCCCCGCACCGGTCGGCTCGTCGTCATGAGCGCCATCGACAACCTGACCCGCGGCACCAGCGGCCAGGCCGTCCAGTGCTTCAATCTCATGTGCGGCTTCCCCGAGACCAGCGGCCTGATGTAGCCAGGCGACGACTCGCTCGCCGTGTCAGTGGCGCCGTGCCGAGGTCGTGGCCGCCGTCTTTCCGGTTGAGACCGCGCCTCCCTGGACGTACGCGATCACGTCCGCCAAATCCTGCGGACCCAAGGCGGCCTCGAAGCCCTCGGGCATCAGCGACAGGTTCGAGGCGCGGATTTCCGAAATATCACTGCGCAGAATGTTTTCGCGAAGGCCGTCGGGTTTGACCAGTGTCAGGCTGGTGGCCGTCTCACCCGTGATCAGGCCGGACAGGGACCGTCCATCTCGCGTCTCGACAAAGTAGTTCTTGTATTTGTCCTCGACGGCCGCGTTGGGGTCGAGGATCGAGATGAGCAGGTATTGCGCGCTTTTATCGGTCAAGGCCGCCAGGTTGGGTCCGACCTCGTGCCCTTGCCCGCGCAACGCATGGCAGGTCGCGCAATTCCGGGCGAACAACTCCGCCCCATGCGTCGCGCTGCCGGCGAGATGGAGGACGGCCTGGTAGCGCGCGAGCACGGCGGCCCGACTCTCGTCGTGGTTCGGGGCCAGCAGCGCCTCGGCGCGGCGCCGGAGGTCTGCGTCCCGGTGCTTGAGCAGCCGGTTGCGGGTGGGGGTCAACAGGTCGCTTGCCGGGACGTCGCCGCGAGCGATGGCCTCGAGGAGTATGGCCGTCCATTCGCCGCGGGCCAGCAAGGTATCGAGGATCGCGTTTCGCAAGGCCGGTGATTGACGTGACCAGCCGGCCAGCAGCCGCCCTGGAATGTCGGGTCCGCGATAGCGCCCCAGGGCTTGCACCGCGGCGATCTGCAGCGGCAAGGGCGTGGGAGGCTCGAGCAACCGGCCCAGCGCCTCGAGGTTCGTTGGTGGGCGGCGCTCGTCCCGCCCCAGGAAACCGACCGCCGCCGCGCGCTCCGGTTCCGGCGCAGCCGGGTTGACCGCAACCGACCGAGCGGTGGCCCAGGTGGACTCGAGTCGTTTCAGAGCGTCGCAGAGGGCGGCGTCGGCGGAATTGCGCAGGTCCACCAGGCGGAGATGCTGCCGGTTCAGCGCCTCGAGCAAGCTGGTCAAGGCCGACCATTGCCAGAGCGGCAGGGGCGAACTTCCGTTGCCGGCGAGCGTCGCGGCCGGCGCCACGGTTATCAATGTCCGCTCCAGGAGGGTCCGGTCGTTGGCCCCGACCGCGGTGGCGATCAATTGGGCGACGGTCTCGCCGTCCACCGGTTGGTGTCCCCACACGACCTGGAGAATCTGGTCAGCGTGGCGCGAGGCGGAGCTGAGCACGGCGGCACGCAACCAACGATCGTGGTTCGCCTCGGCCGCCAGTTGTCCCAGGGCCAGGCTCGCCCGCGGGGCGTCCCATGCCCCCAGACTGAGAGCGAGTTGAAAGCGCACGCGCGGATCGGGGTCGTTCACCAGTTTTAAGTCAGCATCGGCTACCGTCGGCATGCGGCCAAGCCGGGACTCGCTGACCCGGACGGCTTGCGCGCGGACGCGGGGGTCCGGATCGTGCAGGGCCGTGCCGAGGAGGGCCGGGGGAAGCACTGGCGGTTGGGAAATTGCTGCCGGCGGTTCAACCGGTCCGCTCACGTGTGTGTCTCCCACGTCGGAGTGGGCCAAGGCCTGGGCCGCGGCGGCTGGGGTGCGGCCGGTCAAGCCGTCCAGCGTGCACAACGCCTGAGCGCGCACGGTTGGTCGTGCGCTGCGGGTCGCCAGCCGGCCGAGCGGGCGAAGGGCCTTGGGGTCGTCGCGCTGGACTAATTCCTCCTGGACCAGGTCGCGCACGGTGCCGTTCGGGGTCTCGAGGGCGGCGACGAGCCAGGGAGTCGAGAGCGCTCGGAGATTGGGAATGGGGCGCAGTTTGGCGCCGCGGGGACAGACGCGGTAGATGCGGCCCTTGTCGTCGCCGGCGCGGACGTCCAGTTGCGCCAGCCGATCGGGGCTGATCCAGCGCGGGTGCTCGATTACGAACCGATACATGTCCACCACCCAAAGCGCGCCGTCGGGTCCGGTGCGGATTTGGACGGGTCGGAACCAATTATCCGTCGAGGCGAGGAACTCGGTGCGTTGGTCCTCGGCCGGGCGGTGGGCCGTGAAGGTCGCTCCGCGGGGTTCGAGTTGCATCCGGTAAACCAGGTTGTGCACCGGCTCGCAAAGGAAGGCGTTGCCGTAATAATCGGGCCCGAACAATTCGTCGCGATAGATGCCGAGGCCGCACCCGGAGGTGACGCGATTGGCGCTCTGGGGGTCGTTGAAACGGCGCAAGGTGCGGCTGATGGGATAGAGTTGATTCGGGTCGGGGTCGTTGGGGAGATAGACGCGCGGATCCGGCGGGGTGAAGTGCGGGTTGCGCCGGACGTACTGGTCCGGCAGAGGGAAATGCCACAGCAGCGTGCTGTTGTCGCACCCGAACCAGTCGCCCCAATCGTCGCGCACGCGTCCCTGCTGGCTGAGGCCGGCTGCCGGTTGGAAGGCGCCGCTATCGGGGTCCAGTCGGAAGTCGCGGCCGCTGACGTCGATCTGCTGACCGGTGAGGGTGCTGGTGATCCGGCCGCCGAACAAGCCGCTCGCGCCGTAAATCCAGTTGTCCAGCCCGTAGCTCAATCCATTGACGCGCGCCTGAAAATTATGGGTGGCAAAGCCGGTGAACAGTTTCTTGACCAGATCGGCCTTGCCGTCGCCGTCGGTGTCCTCGGCGTACAGGATATCGGGGGCGGCACAAATGAGGGCGCCCTTGCGCCAGGCCATTACCCCGGTCGGGAAGGGGAGGTTGTCGAGGAACACCGTGGCCTTGTCGTAACGCCCGTCGCGATGCGTCGCCTCGAGCACCTTGATCCGGCCTCCGGGTTTGTAATGGCCGTCCATGCCTTCGGGGTAATCCCGCATCTCGACCACCCAGAGCCGGCCATCGGCGCCCCAGTCGATCGCCACCGGATCGACTACCAACGGTTCGGCGACGGCCAGATCGACGGTGAGGCCGGGCTCGACGCGGATCGAGGCCAGAGCGTCGGCGGGCGATTTGGGCGGCGGGAACTCCGCGTGCTGTTCATCGAATCGGAAGGTGATCGGAAGCAGGTCATGGACGGCGTCGAGGATGCGATCTTCGAGACCCGGCGCCAGGCGGGCCGGGCGGTCGTAATACCAGAGGGATTCCTCGGCCTCGTACCCGCCTTCGCGCAGGACTCGGCGCGAGGGGATGTAGCAGCAAACGTCGTTCGCATACGCGCTGAGCCAGAGCCGGGTCGCATCGAATTCCTTCTTTAACCGGAGCGAATAATCCACGACCACCTCGCCGGACAAGAAAACCATCGCCAGTTGGTCGCCAAAGGTCCAGGTCTGGACCCGGTAGGGCAGGGAGGTCGGCAGGGTTTGGCCGCGCTCCAGCCGGGCCAGGTTCACGCGGGCGTGGTAGCCGACGATGCCGGGCCTTTTCGCCCGTTCCAGCCACTGGGCGCGTGTCGGCAGCGGGTCGAATGGCAGGTCGATGGTCTTGAAGCGGCAAGTCAATGGACTGTGAAGCCGGGTCACGCCGCCGGTGAGCACGCGGTCCGCCGCGGCGGCCAGCTCGCGTCCGTGTTGGACGGCCAACTCGAGGTTCCCGCGCGGCTGTGGATTCGCGTCTGCGCCGCAGCCGATGGTGATCAGGGCGATGGCGCCAGGGTTGTCGCGTTCGAGCGCTTCCTGGGCGACACCGGCCCAGTCG
>JAGWYX010000117.1 GCA_018969165.1 Verrucomicrobiota bacterium | reverse complement strand
CGCCGGCGGCTACCGGACCTTGCCGCGCCCATTGACGCGCTGCGCGCGAAGGCCTGCCCCAGCCGAATCGCAGCAGCTTGCATCCGCCATCCCCTGTTCTCCATCTTCCGTCCTCTAATGATTGCCCAGGATGGTCACGGCGGCGGCATCGGGTTTATCGACACAATACGGGGCGGTTTTATAGCCGTAGAGCATGAGATAGACGGGTTGGTCGAGCGTCATGGCCGGATTGACGATCGGCTGAACAACCACGTTCGCCGAAAGCGCGCCGGCCGGGATCGTCACCTTGCCGCTCAAGTTCTGGTAATCCACGCCATTCCGCGCATTGCCGCCCAAGCTATAGAGGACGGTGATGGGAACGCTGGCGCTGCTGGACAACTGGATCGTGAAGGTGCCCGGAGCCCCTAAAACCGAAGCGGTGGGACCAGAGGCCACGACGGTAACATCGGGTCGAGGCGATGGCGGCGGACCGCCTTTGATGGTGATGGCCGCCGCATCGGGTTTGACGACCACATACGGCGCGCCCGTGTAACCGTAAAGCATAAGATAGACCGACTGGTCCAACGTCATCGCCGGGTTGGGGATCGGCTGCACCACGACATCCGCCGCGGTGGCGCCCGCCGGGATCGTCACCGAACCGCTCAGCGTCTGGTAATCCGCGCCGTTCCGCGCGTTGCCGCCCATCGAGTAGAGGACGGTGATCGGCGCTGGCGCGCTGCACGACAACTGAATCGTGAACGTGCCGGGGGTCCCCAGCGCCGACGCGGTCGCGACGGTCGCCGACACGGTCACGTTGGGCCGCGCACACGCCACTGGCGGTGGTTGCGGATTGTCCACCTGGATTACCGCATTGGAGCTGCTGTTGGTTCCCGCGCCGGATACGGTCAACGTCACGGTGTAACTGCCGGGATCGGCATAAGTGTGGGTCGGGTTCTGGCTCGAGCTATCCGGGGAGCCATCGCCAAAGTGCCAATCCCACGCCGTCACCGTGCCAACGGATTGGTCGGTAAACTGCACCGTCAACGGCGCCTGGCCGGAAGTCGGGCTGGCGGCGAAGCTCGCCCTCGGCGGCGGCGTCGGGGAAGGGAGAGATGGCGGCGCAATTACCTGGAGGGTTCCACTCATGCTGCCGGTGGCGCCACTCTTGTCGCTCACCGTCAGCGAAACGGTGAAGCTCCCGCCAGCCTGGTAGGTGTGGCTGGGATTCTCCAGATTGCTGTGCGGCGAACCGTCACCAAAGTCCCAGTCCCACGTAACGATCGCGCCCGTGGATCGATCAAAGAACTGGACCGGCAACGGCGCCAGACCGGTCAAGGGGTAGGCGCCAAAAATGGCCTCCGGCGGCACGGGGGAAGAAGGGGAGGACGCACTTACTTGGATGATTGCGCTCTTGCTATTGGTTATCCCTTCGCCGCCGGTAACCGTCAGGGTCACCTTGAAACTACCGCCACCAGCGTATGTATGGGTCGGGTTCTGGCTCGAGCTATCCGCTGAGTTATCACCAAAATTCCAATCCCACGCCGTAATGGCTCCGGTGGACTTATCGCTGAACTGCACAGTCAGGGGCGCGTTACCCGAACTTGGTGCGGCGCTGAAGTCGGCTACCGGCGGCGCCGGCGCTGGATCCGACAAGGCCTTCAATAAGTTCAACCGCCCGCCGGTGATCGTCTTGCCCGCCAGCGCCGGCAACGGATCGGTCCCGCTCAATACCCGCTGAATGATTTGTCGGTAGTTTTCGTCCGGGTAATGGGCCCAAACCACGGCACACACACCCGAGACATACGCCGCGGCCATCGACGTGCCGCTCATCGCCACGTAACTGTGGTCATCCTGATCGTAGGTTGAATAGATATCTTCGCCCGGGGCGCCCAGGTGCACACGCCTGGCGCCGTAATTCGAAAATGCCGCCAGTTCATCCTGCCGGGTGGTGGCCGCCACCGAGACGACATTGTCCAGGTCCGTGTAACTGGCCGGATAAATGGCATTGGTCCCGTCGTTGTCCCCCTGGGAATTGCCCGCGGCGGCGACGAAGATGATCCCGGCGTCGCGGGCGCTGGCGATGGCGTCGTGGAGCGCGGAGGACTTGAACGTGGCGGCGCCCCAACTGGCGTTGATGACTTTGGCCCCGTGCCCGCGGGCGTAATCGATGCACGCAATCGCGCCTGAAATCGTGCCGTTACCCTGGGAATCGATAAACTTGCAGGCCAGCAACTGGACACTCCACGCGACGCCGACGACGCCCAGGTGGTTGTTGCCGACGGCGCCGATCACCCCGGCCAGGTGGGTTCCGTGGCCGAAGTCATCCCAGGGATCGTCGGTGCCGGTGATCGCGTTGATGCCGTGGTTGGTTGCGCCCGGGTTGGTCCAGATATTGGCGGCAAGATCCTCGTGGGTGTAGCGGACGCCGGTGTCGATGATCGCCACGATGATGTTGCCGGCGTCGTGCTGGGTATCCCAGCCATCCGGCGCGTCGATGTCAGCGCTGGAATGACCGCCGAATTGGCCGGCATTGTGCAAGGCCCAGAGCGTACCGTCGGCATAGCGCGGGTCATTGGGGGACACCAACAGTCCAACGGCGTAATCCGGTTCGGCGTACTGGACCGAGCCGCTCTGCTGGTAGGCGGCAATCAGTTGCTGGGCGGTTTGTCCGGGCGGGACCTGCAGAACCTGGAGATTACCAACGGCGGGAAAGCTCTGCAGGACTTGCGTGCTCAAAAGCAGATTCACGGCGGCCAGGTCCACCCCGGTTCTCGGTTTCACCAGGATGCGGTCCGGACGGAAGCCGTCGGCATCCAATGAAATTCCCCCCCACCCGTTCGGATGACGCGCCAGCAGGGCCCGGTAATACCGCCGCTGAACCGCATCCGTCTGAGGATCGGTGTAATTCAATTGACCGTCGCCTCCAGTCAGATTGGTAACCAGCGAACGCCAGAGATTGAGGTCAGGCGAAACCTGGATCACATAGGGAACGAACGGTGGGCCTTGGAGACGCAGGTACGGTAGCGCGCTGGTGGAACCGGCGGCGGCAGTCAGCCTCAAGCTCAACCGCGGCGGCCCCCAGGTTGCGGCCGCCGGCCCCGAGGCCGAGCCAAGCCCGCTCGGGCCGGCGCCATTGACGGATGGATTTACCAGGATCATCCAGGAAAATGACAGCAGGATCGGATAACGGAACTTCGTCTTCATAGCACGCAGTGCTCGGTCGCTCGCTTCTTAGCGAATGTGCTTCGAGGTGGCTAGCGGGGTTCAGGCCCGAAAATGCTGGGAGGCGAAGGCCTCCTTTCCAATCGAACAGCGCCCCATATCCGGTCGTCCACAGCGGGTGTCGCCGCGCAAAATTGCGCACCTCGGAAACGGACGACAAAACTTGACTTGAGGACAACAAGTTTCAGAATCCGACGCAGGCATTCATGAATCACGAATTGCTCCCGCCCTTCCCCCTGAGCCGGCCCCGGCGTTTGCGGCAGTCCCCTGCCCTGCGGCGACTGGTGCGCGAGAACCCGGCGGGCGCGGGCCAACTGATCTTGCCGTTATTCGTGCGGGCCGGTCGTCGGCAACGCCTGCCGATCGATGCCATGCCGGGCGTCTGCCAACTCTCCCCCGATGAAGCAGTCAAGGAGGCGACGCAGGCCTACACGGCCGGCGTTCCGGCGGTGCTGCTGTTCGGCATCCCGGAACGCAAGGACGATCGGGCCTCGGGTGCCTATGCCGCGCACGGCGTGGTCCAGCAGGCCCTCCGGCTCCTCAAGCAGGAATTGCCCGACCTGTTGCTCGCCACCGATGTGTGCCTCTGCGAATACATGCGCCATGGTCACTGCGGCATCATCCGACCCGGCAGCCGCGACGCGCGCGTGCTCAATGATCCAACCCTCAAGCTCCTGGCCCGCACCGCCGCCAGCCACGCCGAAGCCGGCGCCGATCTCGTCGCGCCCAGCGACATGATGGACGGCCGCGTGGCGGCAATCCGCGCCGCGTTGGACCGGGCCGGTTTCGCCGATACCCCGATCATGGCTTACGCGGCGAAATTCGCCTCGGCGTTTTACGGCCCATTCCGCGAGGCCGCCGAGTCGGCCCCGCAATTTGGCGACCGGCGCGGTTACCAGATGGATCCGGCCAATGCGCTGGAGGCCCTGCGCGAGGTGGCGCTGGACATCCGCGAAGGCGCCGACCTCGTCATGGTCAAACCGGCGTTGGCCTACCTGGACATCCTCCATCGCGTGAAGTCCACGTTCGGCTACCCCACGGCGGCCTACGCGGTGAGTGGCGAATTCGCCATGATCAAAGCAGCCGCCGCCCGGGGCTGGATCGACGAACGCGCGATCACGTTGGAGAGCTACCTGGCCCTGCGCCGCGCCGGGGCGGACATGGTGATCACCTACGCCGCGAAGGAAATTGCGCGCTGGCTCCAGGAAGCCTCGTAGCCGCGAGTTTCAACCCGCGCTGGCGTGAGGGCCGATCTGGATCGCGGGCTAAGACCTGCGGTGACGGCGGGACGCGCGACTCAGGGGTTCTGAATCTTGATGATGCTGACCACGATCAAGGCGATGATCACCGCCGCGAGCACCACGCCGACGATGATGAAGACCAGGTTGGCCTTGTTGCTCTTCTTCTTAAAGACGGAATCCTTCTCGAAAACGATCGGTCGCGTGCCGGTGTCCAGTTCCCCCAGCTTGACACCCTGGGCCGTCGGCCGGGTCTGGCTCAAGGGCTTCTTGGTCGGCGCCGCTCCCGCCTCGGACTCGAGCCGCATTTCCACCGAGCCCAGCCGCAGGATTTGGCCGGGCTTGAGCGTGGCTTCGGTGATCCGTTCGCCATTGACGAACGTGCCGTTGGTGGATCCCAAGTCCTTGACCACAACGTCGTTGCCGTGCAAGAGCACCTCGCAATGGTGACTGGAGACCGAGGCCTCCGCGACCTGAAAAGCGTTGTCATCCAGCCGGCCGACGGTCGTGCGGTCCACCTTCAGATCATAAGCGCGCCCAGTGAGTCCTTCGGTGAGTAGCACGAGTCTGGCCATAGGTCGCTTTGGTGTGTGGCATTATCTTGAGCACACGTCCCAAGTCAAACGGTTTTCGCAGGAAACGCCGCACTCGCGCGGTTCCACCCGCGCCCCGTAGCAGCCGACGTGAGTCGGCTCTAACTTTTTGGCGATTTGATGGAGCGGACTGACGTCCGCTGCCACCCGATTCATGGAGTGGGGCCGCCCCTCCCGCCCCGGTTCCTGGATCGCCCGGTGGGTTGTTCGGTCACCCCCTCCGCCGCTTCCCGCGTGACCCGCGCGCGTCCAAGCCCTCACGCCCGCAAAATCACCTGCCGGAATTCGTCGAACAAACCCGAAGAGTCATGCGGCCCCGGGGAAGCCTCGGGGTGGTACTGCACGCAAAAAATCGGCTTGGTCCGGTGCCGCATCCCCTCGACCGTTTGATCGTTGAGATTCAGGCGGTCCACCACCACCTCGTCGGGCAGCGACGCCGGGTCCACCGCGAACCCGTGGTTCTGCGAAGTGATCTCGACCCGGCCGCTGGCCAAGTCTTTCACCGGCTGGTTGGCCCCGCGATGACCGAACTTGAGCTTGAAGGTCTTCCCGCCAAAAGCCAGGCCCAACACCTGGTGCCCGAGACAAATCCCGAAGATCGGCACCCCGCTCCGGATCAATTCGCCCACCGCCCGCGCCGCGTAATCCAACGCCGCCGGGTCGCCCGGGCCGTTGGATAGAAAAATTCCCGCCGGCTTGTATTTCAAGGCTTCCGCCGCCGACGTGGTGGCGGGCACGACCTGCACCCGGAAGCCGCGCTGGCGCAGCCGCCGGAGGATGTTGTATTTCATCCCGAAATCATACGCCACGATCGGCACGTCGGCCGGCGGCAGCGGATCCCGCACGCTCCGCGCGTCCCCGGGCGCGGCCTCGCGGACCAACTTGAAACAGGCGCTCTCCTGCTCGGTTTCATCCCAGCAAAACGGCTCCCGGTGCGTGACCTCCTTCACGTAATCGACGCCGATAAGCCCCGGCCAATCCCGCGCGGCCCGCACGGCCTCGGTATCGGACAACTTGCCTTCCGTCGAGATCACGCCTTTGAGCGCGCCGCGGACCCGCAGCCGTTTGGTCAAGGCACGCGTATCGACGCCCTGAATGCCGGGAATGCCCTGTCCGTCGAGGTACTCCGCCAGCGACGCGTCGGCCCGCCAGTTGCTGACCACCGGCGACAGCTCGCGAATGACGAAACCCGCCACGTGCGGCTTCCAGGACTCGACGTCCTGGCGGTTGACGCCGTAATTGCCGATCAGCGGGTAGGTCATGGTCACGATCTGGCCCTTGTAGGACGGATCCGTGAGAATCTCCTGGTAGCCCGTCATCGAGGTGTTGAAACAGACCTCGCCGCAGGCCGTGGCACGGGCCCCGAAGCCCCGGCCGCGGAACACCGTGCCGTCTTCCAGCGCGAGAATGGCGTTCATCGTTGGTGCGCTCAATCGGTGCCCAGCGTAGCCGCGACCCGGTCCACCGACAAGCGCCGGGTTCCATAAATCACGCGGTAAAGCGAAGGTCTCCGGCCGCGCCGGTACAAAAATGAGGCGCGGCTGACCAGCCGCGCCGTCGGAGACGAAAGTGCCGTTACGGATTCCGCAACTTCTCCAGCTCGGCGATCAGGCTTTTGGGGCCCGACCCCGGCTCGTAACCGACCTTCTCGCCCAGCTTCTTGCCCTCGCTGTCCAGCAGGACCAGGGTGGGAAAGCCGTCCACGGCGAATTTCTTTTGCAGCGCCTCGTTGGCCCGCTTAAGGGCCGACGATTGCTTCTTTCGCTGCGGGAAATCCACCTGCACCAGCACGAGGTTCTTCTCGGCGTAGGCGGCGAATGTCGGCGTGGAAAACACTTCCTTCTCCAACTTCATGCAGAACCCTCACCAGTCCGAACCGGTGAAGTCCAGCAGTACCGTTTTGTGTTGTGCCTTGGCCGCGGCTTGCGCCTTCGGCAGGTCCGTCAGCCACTGCATTTCTGCAGCGCTCGCTTGCAGCAGGGCGAACCCTGCCAGGAGACCAATTGCGGTCGTTTTCATCGTGTCTTTACGGGGGTTGAAGCCTGATGTTTCCGGATGCGCTTCGTCACCGTTACGGCCACGTTAGCACCGTCCCACCTGTCGCGCCAGACGATTTTGCCGGCCACAATCGTCGCCACCGCCTTGCCGCGCAACGGCCAGCCGTAGAACGGGCTGTTGGTCGATTTGCTCGCCGAAACCCCGCGCTCGAACACCCATTGCCGCCGCGGATCCAGCACCGTCACATCCGCGTCGGCGCCTACGCCCAAGGTGCCCTTGGCCAACCGCAACACCCGCGCCGGACCGGTCGTGAACCGGGCGATCAGGTCCGGCAGCCGCATCCGCCGCGTGTGCACCAACTGCATCAACGCCAGCGCCAGCTCGGTCTCCAACCCCGTGATCCCGAACGGCGCGTAGTCGAACTCGACATCCTTCTCGTAGCGGCAATGGGGCGCATGATCACTGCAGAGCACCTCCAGCGTCCCGTCCGCCACCCCCGCGAGCACCGCCGCGCGGTCCCGCGCCGATCGCACCGGCGGATTCATCTTGAAATTGGTGTCGTAACCCGACCAGGCCGGCCGCTCGGCCGCCTCCGGCCAGGCCTTCAGCAGCGATTTGCCGTCCTCGCTCCAGAAGGCCTCGCTGCCCGCCACCACCGCGTCGGTGAGCGTGAAGTGGTGCGGGCAGGCCTCGCCCGAGACCGGCACCCCACGGGCCCGGGCCTCCCGCAGCAGGGCGACGCTGCCCGCGGCGCTGATGTGCTGGCAGTGCACCGGCGTGCCCGTCAACTCGGCCAGCAGGATGTTACGCGCGACAATGGTTTCCTCGCCGACCGCCGGCCAGCCGCGCAGGCCCAGCACCGCGCTCCAATAACCTTCGTGCACGACGCCGTCCGTGACCAGGGAGTAATCCTGGCAATGGTCCAGCACCGGCAGCCCGAACATCCGCGCGTACTCCAGGGCGCGCCGCATCAGCTCGTTGCTCTGGACGCAGCGTCCGTCGTCGGTGATCGCGACCACGCCGGCCTTTTGCAGCGACCCGATCGGGGCCAGCTCCTCGCCGGCCAGGCCCTTGGTGATGGCGCCGGCGATGAAAACGTTGACCATCCCTTCGCGCGCCGCTTGCTCGCGGATCAGGGCCACCGTGCTGGGGGTGTCAATGGCCGGAAGCGTGTTGGGCATGCACACCACCGAGGTGAAGCCTCCCCGCGCCGCCGCGGCGGTCCCCGAGGCGATGGTTTCCTTGGCCGTCTGGCCGGGATCGCGCAAGTGCACGTGCAGGTCGATCAGGCCGGGGCAAACCACCAGCCCGCGAACGTCAAGGCATTCGGCCCCCGCCGCCGCCTGCGCGGCCGCGCGCGGTCCGACGGCAAGAATCTTGCCGTCCTGGATCAGCACGTCGGCGACGGCATCCGTCTTGGTGGCCGGATCGATGACGCGGCCGCCGCTCAGGAGCAACGCACTCATGCGGCGTCGAGCATACACACAGGCGGGTTGACAACGCAAGCGCGCTCGGTAGGATGCGGAGACGGCAGCGGGTGTAGCTCAATGGTAGAGTTCCAGCCTTCCAAGCTGGTCACGTGGGTTCGATTCCCATCACCCG
>JAGWYX010000116.1 GCA_018969165.1 Verrucomicrobiota bacterium | reverse complement strand
GCACGCTCTCCTCCGCTGGCGGCGGCGGCGAGGGCCGGGGAGAGGAAGCATCGGTCCCGAACACGTTCACAGGCATGTTGCCCTCGGGGTCAAGTGACTCCAGGTCGGCCACGAGGGCTTGGACGTTGCGAACACGGTTCTCGGCGGTCTCGGCGTCCTTCTCGGAGCGGCGCAGGTCTTCGAGGTAGCCCGTTTCGGCGAGAAAACCTTCAGCCCAGGGGCGCAGGGCGAGCGGCGCGTCGCCGAGCAGCGGCGCGCGGGTGCGTTCAATCAACGCGTGGAAGGCATCGAGGCTCTCGCGTGTCCGCGGGGCGCAGCCGGCCGCCACGTCGGGTTGGGGCAGGACGGAAAAGACCGAGGCATGCCGTTCGTGGCTGGCGGCCAGCAGGCGCTGCATTGTCGCGTCGCTGAGCCCGCGGGCGGGGACATTGGCGATGCGCAGCAGGCTCACGTCATCGTGCGGGTTGGCAAAGACCTTGAGGTAAGCCAGGAAGTCCTTCACTTCGCGCCGGTCGAAATAGCTCTGGCCGCCGATCAGGTGATAGCGCACGCCGGCCTGGCGCAGCGCGGTTTCCAATGGCCGCGACTGTTGGTTGGTGCGGAACAAGACCGCGTGATCGGCCCAGCGGGAACGGCGCGCCAGGCGGGCGTACTCGAGCTGATCGACGATGCCGCGGGCCTCGTCGGTGTCGTTGGCGAAGGTGTGGAGGGCGATCTTGGCGCCGGGTCCCTGCTGGGACCAGAGTTGTTTGCCGCGCCGGCGGGTGTTGTTGCGGATGACGGCGTTGGCGGCGCGGAGGATGACGTTGGTCGAGCGGTAATTTTGTTCGAGCTTGACGACTTTGACTTCGGGGAAATGCTTTTCCATGTCCAGCAGGTTGGCGATCTGGGCGCCGCGCCAGCCGTAAATGCTCTGATCGTCATCGCCGACCACGCAGAGGTTGCGGTGCTCGGCGGTCAGGAGGTGGACCAACCGGAACTGGGCGGCGTTGGTGTCCTGGTATTCGTCCACCATGACGTAGCGGAAGCGGTCACGCCAGGCGGCCAGGATGTCCGGGTGCCCCTCGAGCAGGCGCAAGCTCAGACCCAACAGGTCGTCGAAATCGACGGCATTGCAGGCGCGCAACGCGTTTTCGTACCGGGCCCGGATGTGCTCGGCCATTGCCGCGACGCTCGGGTCGGCGAAGGCGCCGGCGGCGCCCTCGTTTCTAAGGCGGCTGAGCAGCGCCAGGATGGCCTGCGGATCGGTCTTCTCCCCCTTGGCGGAGATATGGCTGAGGATTTTCTTGACGACGCCCAGTTGGTCCGCTTCGCTGTAGATCACAAAATTGGGTTTGTAACCGAGCCGCTCGATGTGCTGGCGCAGGAGGCGGACGCCCAGGGCGTGGAAGGTGCAGATCGTCGGGCGCGCGGCGCGCGCCGAGCGGGTGCGGGCCGTTCCACCCGCGTCTGCGGCGTCCGGAGCGCCGGGGCCGGCCGGCCGGGTGGTCTCGGGCAGCATCCGGTGGACGCGTTCGAGCATTTCGCGGGCGGCCTTGTTGGTGAACGTGACGGCGAGGATGTGCTGGGGAGCGATGCCGCGCTCGATGAGGCGGCCGATGCGACAGGTAATGACGCGGGTCTTGCCGGTGCCGGCGCCGGCCAGGATCAGCACCGGTCCGCGGGTGGTTTCGACGGCCAGGCATTGCTGGGGATTGAGCGAACTGAAATCCAACATGCGCGGCGAGTGTAGGCGGTGCGCGCGGACAGGCAAGACCGGACCGGGGCACTCGTCGAAAATCCCGCGGCCGGCTGTCAGAAGGCCGGAATTGGTGCCGCTGGAGTCCTTGAATCTGAATTCGCCATTAGCCCGAGGGGCGGCAATTTGCTGGGCGGTCATTCCCTCGGCCTCGCTTGGCTGCCAAAATCACCTTCAGAACTCGACCCGGCGCCGTGCACCTTCACCCGGGACGACGCGGGCGACGCTGGCGTTGCGGGCGCGGCCTTCGGCCCACGTGCGCAACCGGTTCAAGTTCTCATCCATCGTGCGGGCCAGCGGCACGGTCTGGCGGATCGCCCCCAGGACATCGGTCGTGGCCAGCTCACGCTGCTCGTAAAAGGCGTCGTAAAGCGCGCTGATCACCGCCTCCTCGATCTCCGCCCCGCTGAAGTCCTTGCTGGCCTCGGCCAGCGAACCGAGGTCGAACTTCTCCGGTTCCCGCCCGCGTTTGCGCAGATGGATGCGGAAGATTTCCTGGCGCTCTTCGACCGTCGGCAGATCGACGAAGAAGATTTCGTCCATGCGCCCCTTGCGGAGCAGTTCGGGCGGCAGTTGGGAGATATCGTTGGCGGTGGAGACCACGAAGACCGGGGCGGTCTTCTCGGACAGCCAGGTCAGGAACGTGCCGAACACGCGGGCGGTGGTGCCGCCGTCGGTCGCCCCCGAGACCTGCGACCCGGCGAAGGCCTTGTCGATCTCGTCCACCCAGAGGATGGCGGGGGCGACCGACTCGGCGACGGCGATGGCCTTGCGGATATTTTCCTCGGAGGAACCGACCAGGCTGTTGAACATCTTGCCGATGTCGAACCGCAGCAGGGGCAGTTGCCACTGGGTCGAGACCGCCTTGGCGCAGAGGCTCTTGCCGCAACCCTGGACGCCGAGCATCAGGATTCCTTTGGGCGCGGGCAGGCCAAACGCCCGCGCCTGCTCGCCGAAGGCCGCCGCGCGCTTTTGCAGCCAGTCCTTCAACACCGCCACGCCGCCCAGGCTGGCGAAGCTCTCGGTCGTCGAGTAATACTCCAGCAACCCGCTCTTGCGGATGATCTGTTGCTTCTCGGCGAAGACCTCGTTGACATCGTCGGCGCTCAGGCGCTCGGCCTTGACGATGATCTTGGCGAAGACGTTCTCGGCCTCGCCGAGGGTCAACCCCAAGGCCGCCCGCAACAGCCGCTCGCGCCCGGCCTCGTCCAGTTCGACCCGCACATTCTTAAATTCCTTGACGTCCTCGATGATCCGGTCCAGCAGCCGCGCCAGGTCCTCGCGGCTGGGGAGCGGAAAGCTCAATACGGTCACTTCCTTCTCCAGCTCGGTCGGGATTTCGAGCACGGGGGTGACCAGGATGATCGTCTTGAAACTGTTCTTTAGGTGCAGCGCGATTTCCTTGAGTTTGCGGATGACGGCGAAATTGTTCCGGGTGAGAAACGGGTGGAAATCCTTGAAAATGAAAATGGCCGGCTCGACTTGCTCGATCACCTGGTCCAGGGCCACCAAGGGATCTTTCGTCGCCGCGTTGCGATGCTTTTGGGACTGGATGGACGTGCCCGCCGGGACGATGCCCATGCTGAAGCTCCATTCGAAGACCTTCTTTTGCCGGCGCTGGGCGATCTCGACGACGGCGCTTTGCACGCGCGTCTCCTCGCTGGACAGGATGTAGAGGATCGGGTAGCGGGCCCGGATCAGCGTTTCAATCTCGGCTTGCAGGTTCATCGGCTTGGCCAGCAGGGTGGAGGGCGCCGCGGATCGAAGGGGGTCGAGCCCCGGTGCAGCCCACCGCGCGTTGTTTCATCGCCGCGTCGGCCGGGTTCAGCCGGCTGAGAAGTTCGGCCAACGCCGGACTGAGATGATGCACCAGTACGCGGCCGTCGTCCAGGATCAACAGCTCGTCGGCAGGGTTTGAGTCGCGGCCCGGAGCGCCGGCCTCCGACCCGGGGCGGCCATCCGCCCGCGGCGGAGTGGCGCGTTGCGTGCCGTTGGGGTGGTCTTTCATGCGACGAGGCACAGACCGAATTCGCGGGCGATCGCCCGGGCCTGGGCGGCCGCGCGGGCGGTGGTGCCGCTCCGCAGTTCCGGGCAGCGGCCCGCCTGCCAGGCCGGCCAGAAACCGCAGCGCAGGCTGACCGGGACGTTCGGCAGTTTTGTGGCCAGCCAGGCGGCGACCGGCCGCCAGCAACATTCCAGGTGACCGGGCATCACCAGGTGTCGGACGATCAGGTCGGTGCGCGCGCCGGCCCAGGCGAGATTTTCCCTGACAACGCGGGTGTAGTCGGCAACGCCGGCCAGGCGCTGGGCGCAATCGTCGTTGCCAAATTTGTAGTCCGCCAGCCAGACATCGAACAGGCCGTCCAAGAATCGGCGCGCCACGGCCGAGGCGTGCGCGTTGGTTTTCCACACCAGCTTCGCCGTCGGCGGCAGGGCCGCGACAATTTCCAGCACGGCCGGCAGGTGCACCGTCGGTTCGCCGCCCAGGACCATGATCGTGCGCGCGCCCTCGCTCAACGCCGCCTCGGCGCGAGCCGCCAGGGCGCGCGGATCGACCAGCACGCCGGCGCGCGGGTTCCAGCTCGATTCGCCGGTGATGCAGAAGGCGCAGCGCAGGTCGCAACCGCTCAGGGCGATGGCAAAGGTCGGCACCAGGTCCAGGTCTTCCGCCATGTCGATCCGGGCGCAAAAGACCCGCGCCTCGGCTCCGGCGCCGCACGGTCCGCGTTGGCCAGCCAGGCGGTTGACGCCGCACCGATGACCGCAGAAATCGCAGTGACCCAGCGCCGCGCGCGCCGCCGCGCTCCGTTGGCGGGCCAGCAGCGCTCGGGTCGGCTGGGAACCGCGGACGACGGAGCCGGTGAGTGCGCTCATGTCTCGATTTCTCTCATGGGTTGGAAGGTCACAGACAGGCCGGGCGCGGCATGGTGGCGTCGTTGCGTCGCCAGCGTCGTTCATGGTTCGGTTGGGTTGCGAGCAAAGAGCCGATGCCACCAACGTCGTTTCACGGGCTTTTGGCCGCGCAAGGTCAGGTGCAAGCGTTGGCGCAGCGTGGGCGGTGGCGTCACCTGGGCGGCGTCATGCCGGAGGAGTTCCTCGGCCGTGGCGAATTCGAGCCCCGCCTGTTGCTGGCCGCTTTGCTGTTGGGCGGCGGCCTGGCGTTGTTCTTGGAGTCGGAATTTGGAGGATTGGGGTTCCATATCGCTCATGCGGTTTTCGAGAATTCGACGGCGAAGGCCCGGCGCGCGCGATGCAGCTTGCCGCGCACGGCGTCGGCCGTCTGGTGAGTGAGTTCGGCGACCTGCTCGTAGCTCAGGCGTTCATCGGCCACCAGCAGGAGGAGCAGTCGATACTCCTCCGGCAACGCGTCCAGGGTCTGCTGGATGCGTTGGCCGAGTTCCTTGGTCTCGAGCAGGCGCAGGGGGCTGTCGGCCGGCGAGGGGAGGTTGTCCCAGACCCGGTCATCCGGCACGGTGCCGATGTGGCGGCGCTGCCAGGTTTGCAGCCGGTTCCGACAATGGTTGATGGTGATGCGATAGAGCCAGGTGCGCAGCCGCGATTCGCCCCGGAATTCGCCCAGGTGCCGGAAGACCTTGAGGAAGACGTCATGCGCGGCGTCCTCGGCCTCGCTGGCGTCGCCCAGCAGGCGCAACGCCAGGTAATAGACCGGGCGGGAATACGTCTCATACACCGCGGCGAATTCCCGCGGTTCCAACGCCGGCGTGGCCGGCGGTGTTGGGCTCGGTGTTTCCACCGGTGCAACTGTCTCGACAACCGATGCCATCTCCGATTCGACAACGGCGAATCGAAAGCCTCACGCGTCCGCCACCGAAGGGATGGCCCGGCGCGTCCCGCCTTGGGGGCCACCCGCGGGCGTCCGCCCGGTTCAAGGCGCCGATGGTTTCGCGGTCGGCGAATCGGTATTGTAAATCAAATGCGTCCGGCTCCCGGTCTGGAGGTTGCGGATTTCGACTTCTTTCAGTTCCCAGCGTCCGTTGACCTTGCGCAACCTGTCCACCTCGAATTCCTTGAGCAGGCGGTTCTGCCAATCGTAGGCCTCGGCGCGGACCAGTCCCTGGTTTTCCAGGTCCACCCAGGACAAGACTCGAGTGTAACCGCCGGCCGCCGGGTGGGGGTCGAGGCTTTCCAAGACCTGGCAGGCGCGGCCTTTGCGCATTTCATGTTTGACGACGCGCTGACCGGGCCAGTGAATGAACTCCAGGCCCAGATCGGCGAGCGAGAAGTCCGACCCGGCGAAGGCGTTGGTAGCCTGCGCCCCGGCCAGAGCGGGCGGTCCCGTGTGGCCCGCGGTCGGGGTGGCAGCGCGGTCCAGCAGATAGCGATTGGGTTGATCGGGGGTGTGGACCACCGTCAATTGCTCGAGCAGTTGATGGTCGGGCGTGAAGGCCCGGTAGATGCCGCGCCACTCCGGGTCACCGGCCACGACCTCCAGTTGCACCGGGAGGCGCCGGAGGTGGCCCGCGCGGTCCCGGATTTGCAAGGCGCCGTCGAAGCGGGAGTCCTTGGTGGGTCGCTGGGCCCGCAATTCTTCGGCCAGTGCGCGACCCTCCTGGGCGGGATCGGCTGCCCGAATGTTGGGCCCGAGGCTGGTCAGCCCCAGCGCCAGCAGGCACAGCCAGGGCGCCTGTTGGCAGCCGGCGCGCCGGGGGTCGGATGGAGAGCGGAGGCGCCTTTCAGCGGTCGCTTCACGATAAACCTCGAAGGTCCGTGCGCCGCGCGGCGGAGCCTGGCACCGCCGGGCGAAACGGGTGTGCGGTTGGTGCCCAACCGCCGCGGGCTCGTTCATTTGGGCGCCAGGGCCGGGCTGATCGCACCGGCGATGTGCCGTACGAACGTGGCCTTGACCTTCTGGCGAATCTCGGCCGGGACGTCCACCCAGTCCTTGCGGTTTTGTTCCGGCAGGATCACGCGTTTGATCCCCGAGCGGGCCGCGGCCAGCACCTTTTCCTTGATGCCACCGACCGGCAGCACGCGTCCGCGGAGGCTGATCTCGCCGGTCATGGCGACCTCGGAACGAACCAAACGCTGGCTCAGCAGCGAGACCAGGGCCAGGGCGATCGTCAGGCCGGCGCTGGGCCCGTCCTTCGGCGTGGCGCCGGCGGGGACGTGGATGTGGAGATCCTGGCGGTCGAAATTGCCGACCTCGAGCTTGAGCCGCTGGGCCTGGCTGCGCAAGTAGCTCAACGCGGTCTGGGCGCTTTCCTTCATCACCTCGCCCAGCGAACCGGTCAACATTAGTCGTCCCTTGCCTGGCATCCGGGTGGCCTCGATAAAGAGGATGTCCCCCCCGACGGGCGTCCAGGCCAGCCCGGTGGCGATCCCGCATTCGAGAATCCGCTCGGCGGTTTCGGCGATAAACCGCGAGGGGCCGAGGAAGTCCGGCAGCGTTTCCGGCGTGATGAGCAGTGGGGAATGGGAGACGTGGCCGCCGGCGATCTTGCGGGCGGCCTTGCGGGTCAGACTGGCGATCTCGCGTTCGAGCTGGCGTACGCCGGCCTCACGGGTGTAGTCCTCGATGACATGCCGCAGGGCGGCGTCGGTGAACCGGAGCAATTTGCGTTTCAAGCCGTGTTCTTCGACTTGCCGGGGCACCAGGTAGCGTCGGGCGATTTGCAGTTTCTCGGCCGCGGTGTAGCTGGGCAGCTCGATCACCTCCAGCCGGTCCCGCAACGCCGGATGCACCGGGTCCAACCAGTTGGCCGTGGTGATGAACAGGACGCGCGAGAGATCGAACGGCACGTCCAGGTAGTGATCGGTGAACCCGCTGTTTTGCTGGGGATCGAGCACCTCGAGCAGCGCCGAGGCGGGGTCGCCGCGGAAATCCGAGCCGACCTTGTCCAGTTCATCGAGCAGGATGACGGGGTTGTTGCTTTCGACGCGCCGGAGGGTTTGGAGGATCCGCCCGGGCAAGGCGCCCACGTAAGTGCGGCGATGGCCGCGAATCTCGGCCTCGTCGCGCATGCCGCCCAGCGAGATGCGCGCGAACTTGCGCCCGAGGGCGTCGGCGATGCTCTTGCCCAGCGAGGTCTTGCCCACGCCGGGCGGGCCGACCAGGCACAGGATCGGGCCTTTGAGCTTGTGCTTGAGCTTGATCACGGCGATGAACTCCAGCAGGCGATCCTTCACCTTGGTCAAACCATAATGCTGCTCCTCGAGGATGCGCTCGGCGGCCGCCAGGTCCAGCTTGTCCTCGGTGCCTTGGCTCCAGGGCAGGGTAATCAGCCAATCCAGGTAATTCCGTGAAACGGTGTATTCGGCGGCGTTGGGCGGGATTTGCAGCAACCGCTCCAACTCTTTGAGGGCGACTTTCTTGGCCTCGTCCGCGAGCTTGTTCTTCTCGATCTGCTCGCGCAGGCCGGTCATCTCCGTCGCCGTCGGGTCGCCTTCGCCGAGTTCCTTTTGGATTGCGCGGATTTGTTCCCGGAGGAAATAATCGCGCTGGGTCTTGGACATCGTGGAGGCGACTTCCTTTTGGATTTTAGAGCCCAGGGTCAGCACCTCCAGCTCCCGGTTGAGCAGCGGCAGCAACGCGCTGAGGCGTTCCTTGACCTGGGCAATCTCGAGTAGCCGTTGCCGCTCCTCCAGGCTCAGATTGAGATTGGCGGCGATGAGATCGCTGAGCTTGCCGGGGGCTTGGAGGTTCAGCGCGGCGACTTTGACCTGGTCCGACAACGCCGGGGAAAGATTGATCACTTCCTGGAATAACTGCTGCGCGTTGCGGGTCAGCGCGCTCAACTCCAGGGACTCCTCGGCCACGTCCTTCAACACCTCGACCCGGGCGCGGAGGTAGGGAGTCTGGGTCTCGTAGGCGGTGATCCGAATGCGGCGCAACCCCTCGACCAACACCCGCATGGTGTTGTCGGGGAACTTGAGCATCTTCAGGACCCGCCCGGCGCAGCC
>JAGWYX010000115.1 GCA_018969165.1 Verrucomicrobiota bacterium | reverse complement strand
AGCGTGGACCCGCCGGAGCCGTATTCGCACACCCGCATGTCGGGCCGCAGGTAGCGGTCGAGGAAATCGATCGCGGCGTAGGCAAACCACGGCAATTCCAGGTCGAGCGGGTATTTGCCGTTGCGCAGATTGTGGCGCACGTATCGCGGCAGGTAGCTGGGGTGAGTCACCAGGTTGCCTACCAGCCGCCCGAACTTTCTGGGAGCACTGCCTTTCATAAGCGATGAAAACGCAAACGCGGCGCGGCCGCCGGCCGCCGCTCCTCCGCAGGGAGGCTCGGGGCGGGCCCGACCAATGGTGGGTGTCGCCGGCCGTTCATTCGTGGTTCAGGATCAGCGGTTCCGCCCCGTCGAGGGCCGCGGCGCGGGTTGGGATCCAGTTCAGATGCTGACTTTTGGTGTCGGGCCAATAATGCGTGGCGCCGGCCTTCAAGGCCCGGTAAGCGGCCCAACTGGCGGCGAGGGTCAGCAGGGTGCCGGTGATCGCGGCCGGCCAGTGGGTGAGCCGCTGCCAGGCCGGCAACCGCGCCCACCGCTCCAACCGGAACGTCGCCAAACCCGGGAACAACCGCCAGAACCTCCGGACGCGCCGAAGGTGATCGGCGATCAGGGTCCGCAACCACATCGGGTCGGTCTCGTCCTTGGCTTTCAACGTCGCCCCCAGATGCTGGCGCTGCTCCAAGCTCAACCCCGGCAGATGCCGGTCGATCAACAGGTGCGTGATGGTCTGGGCCATCATCTGGCGTTTCTGGTTCTTGAAGATGTCTCCCAGCGAAACATAAGCCTGAAACACATGGGACGCGCCCGGCGCCTGCCGCACCCGTTCCGGCCTGGTTGGCCGCGTCAGAAAATCCGTGCACAACACCGCCTTCAGGAAACCGTCCTCGACCAGCAAATCCTTCGGCAGGTAAATGTTCCGCGCCAGGTGGGCCCGCAGACAATAGAGTTGACCGGACAACTGCGCCGCACCCGTCCGCGTCATCGCCGTCGTGGCCAGCGACAACCGTTCCTGCGCCCGGCTCCGGGCCTTCAACGCGATGTCCTTGACCGGTTGATCCACGGTGACGGCGGCCTCGGAGTGGTAGAGCAAAGTGACGTACAGATTCCATAGCGTGTCCGGATGCTTCAGCACCACGTCGCCGTCCATCAGGATCAGACCCTGGGCGGCCGGCGCCGAGAGCCGGTGCACGAACGTGTTCCAGGCATTGATTTTGCCCCGTTCCGCCAACTCCACCACCCGCGCCTGGAACGTCTCCCGCCACGGATGCCGTTGGGCCTGGCGCTCGAATACCTTGGCCGCCACCGCCGCCGTGCCGTCGGTGCAGCCGTTGGCCACGCAAATGATCTCGCCGCTCAGGCCCCGCCGCGCGAATTCCGCGAAGAACGACTGTCGGAAAATCGACTCCAAGGTCGCGCCGATCGCGTCCTGCTCGTTCCAGGCCAGGATGCCGAGAGAAACGGTCGGCGCAGTCTGTGGTTTTGCGGCGGTCATGTTCAAACCCAGGCTTTTCTCAGTTGTGCCTGACGAAAAAAGACCGTAGCTCCCGACCCGCCGTGGCGCGTAGTGGGTCCATCCCGCAATCGCGCTGGGGGCAAAACCCTATTCTCAAGGCCCGCCGCCTCGTTAGAGTCCGTGAATGGTCGAATCGGTTTTAATTCAGGCAAGCCCTGGCGCCACCCGCACGGGTCCCGGCGTCCCCCTCCCGCACGCGTTCAGCCTGGCAACGCGGACGACCGACCGCCGTCCACGGACGACTCTGCCGCCTCGATCCGCCCACACCGCCGCGCGGCCCGCCCACTCGGGCGCGCCCTGACGCGCGCATGAGCGCCCCCCGGGTCAGCATCGTCCTCCGTTCTTACAACGAGGGCTGGGCCTTGCGCGAAACGCTCCCCGCCCTCCAGTCCCAGACCTGTCGGCCCTGGGAGCTGATCGTGTTCGACTCCGGGTCCACCGATGACTCGGTTGACCTCATCCGCCAGGTCCGGCCGCGGCATTTTATCCAGCTCACGCCGGCGGAATACAACCCGGCTCGCGTCCTGAATCACGGCCTGCGCCTGGCCCGCGCCGACTGCGTCGTGTTCCTCAACGCCGACGCCACGCCCCAGGGACCGAACTGGCTGGGGCCCCTGGTCGCCGGCCTGCGATCGCCGGAGGTCGCCGCCGTCTTCGGCCGCCAGGTTCCGCGGCCCGATTGCGCCGCGGTTTATGCGTGCGATTACGAACGTTGCTTCGGCCCGCGGCGGGAATCCGCGCGCTGGGACCACTTTTTCAGCATGGTCAGCAGCGGCTTGCGCAAGGAGGTGTGGGCCAAACGCGGCTTCCTGGAGACCATGCAGTACTCCGAAGACGACGAATACACTCGCTGGTGCCGCGCCCAGGGATACCGCGTGGTTTATTGTCCCGACTCGGTGGTGATGCACTCCCACAATTACTCGCCGGCACAAGCGTATAAGCGCAGTTTCGGCGAGGCCTGGGCCCTGGCCGCGGTGTGGCCCGGCGCGCGCGCCGACTTCACCTGGTGGCGCACCGTCGGGCTGGGATGGTTGAACGCGGCCCGGCGCGATCTCCTGTTCTGCGCCCGCGCGGGTCGCTGGCGCGAGTGGCCCCACGCCGCCCGCATCCGCTGGCGACAATGCCAGGCCCGGCTCGCCGGCTTTCGTGCCGGCTGGTCCCTGTTCCGCCAAACCCTCGATCCCGGACTGCCGCCGCGCGCCAATGATGCCCGCCTCGCTGGCCGGCGATCTGATCCAGGAGTCCTTGAGGGAGAGGTCGGAGACAGCGGGAGGTTGGCCCAAACCTAACCGGCTGACAGCCGGTTTCAAAACCCGATCGCGCCAATCCATGCCCGTTGCTCCACCTTCCACCCCGCCGCTGGCCGCCGGCGCCCTCGCCCAGCTCGAGCCGCCGGCCGAGGGCACGAGTCCCCGGTTCACCCTGGACGGCAGCGACGACCTCGAACAACACCTGGCGGAAACCTGCCAGAGCATCCTGCGCGGGGTCAGGGGTCTCATCCCGGGGCGCCGACTCGAAGCGCTGCTGCTGGGCGGCGGTTACGGGCGCGGCGAGGGCGGGGTGCTCCGCACCGCGCGCGGCGACCGCCCTTACAACGACCTCGAGTTCTATGTCGGTCTGCGCGGTTCCGATTGGCTCAACCAACGCCGTTACCACGCCCCCCTCCATGCCTTGGGCGAAATCCTCACGCCCGCCGCCGGCGTCGAGGTCGAGTTCAAAGTCTGCTCGCTGGCCCGGCTCCGGCGACGGTCGGTGACGATGTTCTCCTACGACCTGGTGAGCGGCCATCGCTGGCTGTCGGGCGACGAGGCGCTGCTGGCCGGTTGCGACCCGCACCGTTTGGCCACTCACCTCCCGCTGGCCGAGGCCACCCGTTTGTTGATGAATCGTTGCTCCGGTCTGCTCTTCGCCCAGGAACGGCTGGGCCGCCGCCGGTTCAACGCCGCCAGCGCCGATTTCATCGCTCGCAACCAGGCCAAGGCCAGGCTCGCCTTCGGCGATGCTGTCCTCACCCGCTACGGCCAGTACCACTGGAGCGTTCGCGAGCGCCACCGCCGCTTGCAGGCACTGGCGCCAGCCGAACCACTCCCGTGGTTGGACGCCGTGCGCCGCCTGCACGAGGAGGGCGTTGCTTTCAAACTCCACCCGCACCAATCCACCGCCCCGCGCGCCACCCTCCAACTCGAACAGGAGACGCTCCTGCCGCTGGCCTTGCGCCTCTGGCTGTGGTTGGAAAACCACCGGCTCGAGGCGCGGTTCGACACCGCCCGCCATTACGCCCTCGACCCGCGGGACAAGTGCCCGGAGACACGCCCGGCCCGTAATCGCCTGGTCAACGCCCTTGCCTTCGGCCTGCCAGCGGCCTTCGGGCTGGAAGCGGCTCGGTACCCTCGCCAGCGCCTCTTGAACGCCCTGACGCTGCTCCTCTGGGAACCGGCGGCGCTGCGGGAGCCGGCATTGCTCCGGCGGCTCCAGCTCGAGTTGCGCACCAACGCGTCCGGGTTCGCCGAACTGGTCCAGGCCTACCAGCGGCTCTGGTCTCGATTCAACTAGCGAGGCGCCGCCTCAGACCTCCGGTCCGACGGAGATCACGCATTCGGACCGCGAGTTGTCCTCAACTCGCAGCGCATCGAAGCGGAATAGCTCGACGGATGCTCACTGGCCGCGGCCGATCCGGGGCCGCTGCGGCTTGAGACAAACCGCGGTCCGGAGACCCGACCGCCGGACATTTCCAGCCATCCATCTTCAATTCTGCCACTGCTTCGCCCCTTCCGTCCGCGCCTTGGGAACTCCCTCGGCGGCGGCGTGGCAGGCGTCGGCGACGATGCCCAAGTGCGTGAGAAACTCCTCCCGCCTGGCCTCGGGCAAGGCCGACAGGACTTCGCTTTGCAGCATCAACGCCACCTGGCGTCCTTGGCGGAAGGCCCGGCGGCCCCCCGGCCGCAGCCGAATCCGGTAGGCGCGGCGGTCCCGCTCGTGCCGGTGGCGCTCCAGCAGGCCGGCCGCCTCCATCCGCTCCAGGAGCGAGGCCATGGTGTTGGGATCGCTGGACATGAGGTCGGTCAACTCCCGCTGGCTGAGCCCCTCGGGGTCGTTCTCGGTCAAGGTGCGCAGCACGGTGAATTGATCGGGGGTCAGGCCGCCCAGGTGGGCGAGCCGCCGACGGAAGGCCTGGTTGAGGCTGTACCAGGCCCGCCGCAGCAAGGGTGGCAGCCGCCGCCGGCCGGGGGCGTCCAGCGGCAGGCGGCGGGCGGGTTTCGGGGGGGGCGGCATGCGTCAGGCGGGTCGATAGTTTGGATTATACGTATAAGTATTATTTCGGTTGCAATCTCCCCGCAGGTGTAGAATAGTAGCGCGCATCTGTGAAGCAAATTAGCGTCCGCCTCCGTCGCCGCGCGCCCCGGGGGCGGGCCGCCGGATTCCTAGATAAGCTACGATCATGATACCTAAAAGCTTGGCTGTGCCAGCCGCCCTGGGCCTCGGCCTGGCCGGCGCCTTGATCGCCACCGCCCCCCTGCCCGCCGCCCCGGTCACCGGCTGGCTGCGCTGGCGCGGACCGGACCAGAACGGCACGTCCCGCGAGACCGGCCTGCCCGACGCCGTGGACGCGCGCCGGCCGCTGTGGACGGCCGATCTGCCGGGCCAATCCACCCCCGTCCTGGCCAACGACCGCCTCTACATCCTGGGCTACGTCGGGGACGGTCCGAACCTCCAGGAGGTCCTGGCCTGCTTCGACGCCGAGACGGGCGGCAAGCTCTGGCAGCAGGGCTACAGTGATTTCCTGAGCGATATCATCTATAAGCGCTACGCCACCTCGTGCGCCACCATCGATCCGGAGACGGGCAACGTGTACATGCAGGGCACCCAGGGCATCCTGGCCGCCTTCACCCCGGACGGCGGCAAACGGTGGGACCTGTCGATGATGGAACTCTACGGCCGGCTCACCTTCCCGAACGGCCGCACTGCCTCGCCGGCGATCGACGGCGACCTGGTGATCACCCGCGGCATCACCTCCAACTGGGGGGCCCAGGGCCCGGGCGCGGACCGCTTTTATGCCTTCGACAAAAAGACCGGCGAACTGGTCTGGGCGTCCACCCCGGGGGAACGGCCGCATGACAATTCCTTTTCGCACCCGGTGTTTGGCTGGTTCAAGGGGCGCCGGGTGTTTTACGCGGCCACCGGCGACGGCAGCGTGGTGTGCGTCAATGCGCGGACCGGCGAGCCGTTGTGGCGGGTGCACGTCTTCAAGGCGGGTATCAATTCTTCGCTCCTGGTGCACCACGATGACAAGATCATCGCGATCTACGGCACGCCCTACGAGCCCGGCCAGATGATCGCCCTGAAGATTCCGGACGTGCTCCCTGCCAGCCCCGCGGCCGCCCCCGTCGTGGTCGCGCCGGCGACGGTCGAGCTGTGGCACAACGAGATTCGCACCTCGACCAGCTCGCCGATCGTGGTGGGCGACCGGGTGTTCGTCACCAGCGAGGTCGGCGTACTCTTCGACGTGGACGCCAACACCGGCCGGATTCTGTGGAAGATGAAGATCGGGATTGAGCAGCGCAACGGCTCCCCCGTTTATGCCGACGGCAAGCTGTACGTGCCGATGCTCAATGAACCGGGCGCGGCGGCCCAGGCCACCGACGAGGGCAGCGGCGGGCACGGGGCCTTCTACGTGATCCGCCCCAGCGACCGCGGCGGGGAAATCATTTCGCACACGGTGCTCGACGGCCGTTGTCACGCGGCCCCGACGGTCTATAACGGCAAGGTCTATGTGCAGACCACCGAAAAGCTGTACTGCTTTGGCGCGGCGGGGAACAACCCCGGTTTGCCGCCCGCGCCGACCCCGCGTCCCTGGCCCGCCCCGGGCCCGGCTGCCAGCCTCGAGGTCATCCCGTCCGAGGTCCTGCTCCGCCCGGGCCAAAGCGTTTCCTTCCGGGTCCGCTCGCTTGACGCCAACGGGTTCACGGTGCAGGAGGCGATCGACCCGCGGCAGGTCAAATGGGAGCATTATGTTCCTCCGACCGCCAAGGTGCGCGCGGCGATGAAGGCCAGCTTCAGCGCCGCCGGCGAGTTGACGGCGGCCGCCGATCCGGTGGCATCCGCCGGCGCTTTCCGGGCCTCGGTCGGCGACCTCAAGGGCTACTTCCGTGGCCGGGTCCTGCCGTACCCGCCGTTCACGCAGGACTTCGAATCGTTCAAGCTGTCGGAAACCACCACCAACGACGTTGAACCGCCGACGCCGTTTGCCTACCCGCCGTTGCCGTGGATCGGGGCCCGCTTCAAGTTCGACGTGCGCGACCTCAACGGAAACA
Organism: Verrucomicrobiota bacterium; assembly: GCA_018969165.1. Lineage (GTDB taxonomy): Bacteria > Verrucomicrobiota > Verrucomicrobiia > Limisphaerales > JAGWYX01 > JAGWYX01. The sequence continues at coordinate 1,857 of JAGWYX010000115.1, read as the reverse complement.
AGGTGCTGGCCAAAACCATCGACAACCGGTTCTTTCAGCGCGCGACCGTCTTCATCGGCGGACCGGACGCGAAGAATTACACCATCGAGGCGGACGTGATGAGTGACGGAAACCGGTATAAGATGTCCGAAGTCGGCCTGATTGACCAGCGCTATCGGGTCGTGCTCAAGGGCAACGCCCGCAAGCTGCAGGTCACCTCGAACGAGGAGTTGTTCAAGTTCGAGGTCCCGTTTGCCATGACACCGCATGTCTGGTATCACCTCAAGTCGCGCGTCGATGTCCGCCCGGACGGCTCGGGCGTGATCCGCGCCAAGGTCTGGAAGAAGAGCGATCCGGAGCCCGAACCCTGGACCATCCAGGTGCCCACCGCGCATCCGAACACGACCGGGGCGCCGGGCCTGTTCGCCTTCGCGCCGCAGGATGTGCGTGTTTATGTGGATAACATCGCGGTGACGCCCAACCCCTAGCCAGGCGTCGCCTCAGACCTTATGCCCCCTGTTGCCCCAGCTTCCGGCTGTCCTGCTTCATCGCCCAGCCGCTCTGCGCGCCTGGCTGATGGAGTCCTCGCGGGAAAAACTCCGATTGCGAAAGGGGGGCAAAACTTGACTTGGTTGCCGCAAGCTGCACGGTTCGAGGATTCGCGTGAAGCGCGCCGCGTTAGCCATTGTATCTCATGAGTAAACCCACCCAAAACCAGTTGCACCGCCGCACTTCCACCCTGCTTGCCGGCCTGTTGGGCCTCGGCGTCCTGTTCCCCGCCGTGCGGGCCCAGGATTGGCCGCGCTGGGGCGGCAACGATCCGGGACGCGACATGTACTCGGCCGAGCGCGATCTGCCCGATCGGTTCGACCCCGGCAAGATGACGACCGCTCCCAGCGGCGCCGGCGTCGTGGACCTCAAGACCACCAAGAACGTCCGCTGGGTCGCCAACCTCGGCTCCCAGGCCTACGGCAATGTCGTCGTCGCCGGCGGCAAGGTCTTCATCGGCACCAATAACGAATACCCGCGCGATCCGAAGATTCAAGGCGACCACAGCATCCTGATGTGCTTCGACGAAAAGACCGGCGCATTCCTCTGGCAACTGGTGGTTCCCAAGCTGGCTTCGGGCAAAGTCAACGATTGGGAGGGCCTGGGTCTGCTCTCCTCGCCGTGTGTCGAGGGCGACCGTGTCTATCTGGTCACCAGCCGCTGCGAGGTGATGTGCCTGACCACCGACGGCCTGGCCAAGGGCAATGTCGGCCCGTTCAAGGACGAAGGCCAATACATGGCCGGACCCGGCAAACCCCCGCTCACCCCGGGCCCCAAGGACGCGGATATCGTCTGGAAGTACGACATGATCGACGAGTTGGGCGTCTTCCCGCATAACGCCTCCAATTGCTCGGTCCTCATCGTGGGCGACATCGTTTATACCTGCACTTCCAACGGCATGGACTGGACCCACGTCAATATTCCCTCCCCGAACTCGCCGAGCCTGATCGCGCTCAACAAGAAGACCGGCCAGTTGGTCGGCGTCGAGGACGCCCACATCAGCCAGCGGCTGTTCCACGGCCAGTGGAGTTCGCCCTCGGCGGGAATGGTCAATGGGCGGATGGAGATCTTCTTCGGCGGCGGCGACGGTTTCTGCTATGCGTTCGACGCCACCCCGGTCAAGGAAGGCGATGACAACCTGCTCAAGACCATCTGGAAGTACGACTGCAATCCGCCCGAGCACAAATTCAGGGATGGCAAGCCGATCAAGTACCCGGCCCCGGACGGTCCGAGCGAAATCAACGCCACCCCGGTCTTCTGGCACAACCGCGTCTATATCGCCGTCGGCCAGGACCCCGAGCACGGTGAGGGCATCGGCAACCTGACCTG